>CAZQEF010000344.1:0-1940 GCA_964592325.1 uncultured Treponema sp.
CAGCAGGATGGATTGTATGATGGTGTGAGAGTACTCAATCCATTACTCTGATGGATGGTCGCCAGTTGGCTTTCATTCGCCTGGCGGATCTTCGCCCCTTGTTGCCCCTTCTGGGCGGGGGCTCCGCCCGGCCCGCTTTCGCCCTGCTTGGCCCGTTCTGCCTCAATCTTGTTTCAGTTCAGTCGAGTTCGTTTTGGGTTATCTGTTCAAGGGTTTGCCGTTGCCGGATTATCCGTACCTCGTTGTTTTCCGCGAGCAGGAATTCTGCGATCTGGCAGTGGGAGTTGTAGTTGAACGGCGACATGCTTGCGCAGTAGGCACCGGCGCCGCCGACAATGAGCCAGTCGCCCGGTTCGGGGCGTGCCATTTTCCGCGGGACGATATGGTGACCAGCGTCCAGGGTGAGCGAGTCGCCGCTTTCGCAGCACCTGCCGACGATGACAAGCGCTTCGGTGTCTGCCGCGTCCAGACTGAATTCGTTTGAACGGACGGTACCGTCCGGCGCGAGAACGGTGAATGGGTGTCGCGATCCGTAGAGCAGTGGTCGTGTTATGACTTCCATACCGCCGTTCACGATAACGAAGGTGAAACCATCATCTCCGGTGCGCTTGAGGTCCATGACGGAGGAGATGAGGGATCCGGCGTTTGCCATGATATAGTTGCCGGGTTCCACTTCCATTTTGAGTTTTCGGCCGGTCCGGTCCTGGAATCGTTCAATCGCGCGCCGTGCGGTGTCACCCAGATCCTGAATATCCGCGGCTTTTTCATCGGGCATGCGGGCGACGCGGAAACCGCCGCCGAAGTTGACGGTCGTCGCGTCGGGGAAATAGCGTTCAATGAAGCTGAGTTCCCGTTCGATATTCTCGCGCCATGCTTCCGGTTCGCCTCCCGAACCGATGTGTACATGGACGCGGTCAATAACGGCTCTGGCGCCGCGCGCGATGGCAAGCGCTTCTTCCATGTCTGAAAGATGAATGCCGAAGCAGGAATACTTGTCGCCCGTGTTTCGGGTAACTGACTCACCCGATCCGACGCCGGGATGCACACGAATACCGATGCTGATTTTATTGCGGGCCGCAAAGGGGGCAACTGCCGCGAGCTGGGTGAGCGAGCAGGCGTTATACCTGAGTCCCTTTTCAAGAAGGTTTTCAAGATTGTCCCGCTCTTCTCCGGCGGGAACTTCCTGGGTGGTCAGGAGAATCCGGTCGGGATGAACGCCGGCGAGAACAGCCCGTTTCGCTTCGTTGAGTGAAGACGCGTCAAAGCCGAGACCCTCCGAATCAATGATACGGATGAGGGCGCGGCTCGAGTTTGCCTTTAACGCGTAACGGACGATGAGTCCATAAGCATTGGGCATTGCTTTCATTTCACGACAGCGTGCGCGGATGAATCCTTCATCGTATACATAGAAGGGTGTTGGAGCAAGTTCTGCGGCTTTCCGGACGGTATCCGCCGTGAGTGCGCTTTTGTTTAATGCCTGTTCGTTCATGTTCTCTCCGGACAGTCTCAGAGGAAGGAGCCAATCAGCTCTTCACGGGAATGGGATAAAGGCGCCGGATTTTCCGTCGGCGGCCAGGCGGGTTGCCGCGCGGGCGTGTGCCACAAGGATGTTCGCAGTCGCTTCCGGGTTGCTGTCCCAGGTGTTCCGGTATTCAACAAGCGCCTTGCTGCCGTCTCCGGTGGTTCCCGAGCCGATAACGAGCCCGTCGTGGGGGAATCCTGCATACTTGGCGTCTAGTTCCTCCTGGCTTACGAAGTGGACAACCGTCTTGTACGGCGCGAAGTATCCGCTCATGTTTTTGATTTCATTCTCTATGGTGCCTGTGTTGGCGCCGTCTTTCGCTACGACAAAACATTCCCGCCAGTGCATGTCACCGGGTTTAAGCTCGGGGTTCTCGCCCGAGCGGACTTTTTCGATTGCTTCGGGTATCGCATGGGTA
>CAZQEF010000344.1:1950-2229 GCA_964592325.1 uncultured Treponema sp.
CTGTACGCCGTCTACCCGGCGGAGGGCGTCCGAGTGTCCCATGGAGAGTCCGCCTTTAGGACCCAGTCCATAGAATCCATAAGTTTTCGCGCCGGGAATGAAGGCGTTGCCGAGTACGCGCTCCAGGGAGAAGGTTCCCGGATCCCAACCGATGGAGACACAGGCTACCGTGCCGGCGGTCCGGGCCGTTTCGTCCATGCTCTTGAAGTAGGCGAGCGCCTGGCTGTGGTTGTCGTAGCTGTCTATGGTGTGTATGTGTTTTGCGTAGTACGGGCCCTG
>CAZQEF010000345.1:0-2224 GCA_964592325.1 uncultured Treponema sp.
TTCGTCAGCGGCAAACCCGTGTTGGAAAGGTTCTCGGAGTGTCCCATAAAAAGATACCCCCCCGGAGCAAGATGGCTGAAAATGCGGTTTAAAACCTTTTTCTGCGTCTCCCGCTCAAAATAGATGAACACATTCCTGCAAAACACAATCTGATACATTTTCCCCAACGGATACGTTTCGCTCATGAGATTCATTTTTTTGAAAACGACCCGATCCCTGAGTGCCGGAATAATGCGCATGGTCTTTTGGGCAGGATCGCGGTTTTCCCTGCAGTACCTCTTTCTTTGTGCATGCGGAACCTTCTCCATCTGATGCTCGGTATATATACCGGTTTCTGCAATGTGTAACACAGTTTCATTAATGTCGGTTCCCAGAATCCGATACCGGAAACGTTTCCCCGTACTGGTCATGAAGTCCTCTATTACCATGGCCAGCGTATACGCTTCCTGCCCGGTTGCCGCCGCTACAGACCATATATTCAGATCATCAATACCTTGCTGGACAAATTCCGGCAAAACGATATTCCTCAAAAAGTCAAAATGATGCGATTCACGGAAAAAATGAGTCTCATTGGTCGTTACCGCATCAATAAGCTGCTGTATCTCGGTATCGAATGCTTCCGGACCGAAAACATAATCGCAATACTTTTCAATCGTCTCGAGGCCAAGAGCGCGTACGCGCTTGGCTAAACGCGATTCCAGCATAACCTTCTTCGCCGGAGGAATCTTGATACCGAGGTTCCCTTCAATAAATTCCTTGAAGCGCAGATATGTCTGCTCCGTCATGTAGAAGCTTTCTCCGATTCCGTGAAAATCTGCTCAATATCCATGATGAGCGCAACAGACCCGTCTCCAAGAACGGAGGCGCTGGAAACACCCTGTGCCCGTCGGAACAGTTTGCCAATCGGTTTTACTACCGTCTGGTTTCCGCCAAGCACCTGGTCCACCAAAAGGCCGATTTGCTGATCCTTCACCGATACCACAACAATTTGCTCAATATCCGCCCGCTCGCCATCCACGGAGAAAAAATGCCGCAAATTGATAAACGGAAGCTGTCTTTCGTGAAAAATGACAATCTCCTGCTCAGCACCCGCACCGGTTCTTATGTATTCCATGCAGCCGATTACGGATGAAAGCGGAATGACATATGTTTCAGTGTCAATTCGCACCAGCAAACCGTCTATAATGGCAAGTGTCAGCGGTATCTTGAGCGTTATCTGGGTATAGACCCCGGGAGAGCTTTCCACCTCTACCGAACCGTTTATCATTTCCATCTGCCGGTTCACAACATCCATTCCGACTCCACGGCCGGAAACTTCTGTTACCTGCTCTTTGGTTGAAAAACCCGGAGCAAAAATCAGACGGTATATGTCCTGATCGGAAAGGGTGTCATCAGAACCGATCAGTCCCCGTGAAACGGCTTTTGCCCGAATTTTGGCTACATCAAGTCCATTACCGTCATCTTCTATCTGTACATATACCAATGCGCCATTTTGGGAAGCGCTGAGACGGATGGTACCGGCTTCCGGCTTTCCCCGGGCAGCCCGGTCCCCGGGCGTTTCAATCCCGTGGTCAAGGCTGTTTCGTATGATATGCACCAGCGGGTCATTCAGTTTTTCAATAACCGTTTTGTCCAGTTCCGTCTCTCCACCCTCGGTAATCAATTCGACCTTTTTCCCGAGTTCTGCGGAAAGATCGTGAACCAGACGCTTGAAACTGGTAAAGGTAGTGCCAATGGGAACCATGCGAATGCTCATGGTATTGCTTCTGAGCTCATCAGCAAGACGGCCAAACTGTTCAACAACAGCAACAATTTCATCGGCGGCGGAATACTGGCTGACAGACTGTTGTATCCGGGCATGAACCGTCACCAGTTCGCCTACCAGAGCCATGAGTTCATCAAGTTTTTCAGATTTCACCCTGATGGTGCTCATGTCTGCCGCTGTATTGCGCAGCTTCTGGGCCTTCTTCATCTGAGTCTGCTCTTCCAGAGCAATCTTCAGATCAACCGGCTTAACAAGCTTTTCCTGAACAAGCAGCTCGCCAATCCTCTTTTGCGACTTGAGCACATGCTCCAGCCGTTCCGGATCAACGAGGCCCTCTTCAACGAGAATCTCACCAAGCTTCTTGGTGACCGGAGTATTCTCGTCGATGAGATCCGTCAGACACCGTATGTCAATTTCCGCCACCCCTTCAAGAAAAATGAAAACATCGCGGATCTCGTT
>CAZQEF010000346.1:0-2205 GCA_964592325.1 uncultured Treponema sp.
CAACTGGAGTACTTTGTATGGATAAAGAATTCGTTGGGAAAATGAAAGAGTCCCTATTCAACCTCAAGCAGGAAATAATTGACACCCTTGTATCAAACAACGAAGATTTCCGGGCTATCGTAGAAGGACTTGATCCCAAGGATTTCGCCGATGTAGCAGCAGATGACATGGACCGCAAAATGCTGGAAACCATCGGATCTAAAGACATGAAACGCATGCGTCTTATCGATTCTGCCCTTACGAGGATAGAGCAGGGGAAATACGGCTCCTGCATGCGTTGCGGAAAAAAAATACCGAAAGAGCGCCTTGAAGCAATTCCCTACGCGCTCATGTGTATTGAATGCCAGAGCGCAGACGAACGCAGAAACCGCTAACTGTTTTCAACAATTTTCGTAGCAGTGCTTATTGTCTCCGTTTCGCAGCCTTTCTGTCCCAGAAAGGTGAGCTCGCGGTATCCGGCCTGCCATGCAGCCGCAATGGCTGTATCGTACGCGAAATCGATATCGTCGGACGAATGGGCATCCGATGAAAAGGTTACCGGAACATCCCGCTTGCGGAGCAGGGTGAGCAGCGCTTCGGACGGATAAATTCCGTCCAGTGCTTTTCTTGCCATGCCACCGGTATTGAGTTCAACTATTTTTCCGGAGCGTGCGATTACCTTTGCCGTTTGCTGTATTTCGCGTTTATACCAGGGGTCGTTCTCGTCAAAGAAATGAAGGATACCATTTCTTTTGCGTACCAGATCAAGGTGTCCAATGATGTCAAAATCGCAGATTTCAACCATTTCCCTGACGGTGTGCCAATACTGCTGTACCGCGCGTTTTCCGTTGTTTGCGAAGATGCTGGAAAGGCCCTGTGCAACTTCCTCCGCCGGTCCGTCTATCGACCAGATGCCCGCGGTTTTACCGGGTGAGGCGAGCATGTGCACCGATCCAATCAGGTAATCCGGTGCGAACGCGCGGTAGACTGACGAGTCAGGTGCTGTGATCCCGGGAAGGTAGTCGGCCTCGAATCCGCACAGAATACGGATTTTGCTGGCGTTGTTTTCAGCAAGTGCGCGTATCGTTTCGATGTATTCGGTATACCGGTTTGCCGGAAGGTGCCAATATGTGGCAAACGGCCAGGCTCCGTGCGCGCTGAAACCCAGTTCCCGCAGATTACGGCGAATGGCCCCGGCAACCATGTCTGCCGGAGAGTTGTTGCCGTCGCACAAAAGGGTATGGGTATGATAATTGGCCCTTCTCATAGTGAGTATCCCTCATGAACAAGCCGCTCTTTCAATGTTTGAAAGGCCTCTTTCAATTGCTCTATCATTTGCATGCTTGCTTTCTCCGGAGATTCTTCCATTTCAGAGACGATATCCGCCACACAGTTTGCAGTGATGGAACGGGAACTGCCCTTGATCAGATGCGCAGTTTCCTGTATTGCCTCCCGATCCTTCTCGGCAACCATTTGTTCGAGAAGGGAAATATGACCATCGGTTTGCAGGATATATTCGTGTATCACTGACGCTATGGCGCTGGCATCACCCATGAGAATTTCAAAAAACATTGCAGGATTGAATACGTCCGGTTGCAATACGGCGGGCGATATTTTCCTTTGCGGATATGCATATCGGGCAACCAGTTCAAGAACATCAGATCGTTTATAGGGCTTCGGGAGTACTTCATTCATGCCGCATGCCAGACATCTTTCCCGTTCGTCATCCTGCGCGCTTGCGGTACAGGCAATTACGGGCAGTTCAAGCCCGTTTTCCCGTATCCATCGGGCTGCTTCGTATCCGTTCTTCCGCGGCATCTGAATGTCCATGAAAACGAGATCGACCGGCTGCTGCTGTATCTTGTCCACTGCTTCCTGTCCATCTTCGGCCTGAATAACCCTGGCTCCTGCCTTTTCCAGAAAAACGACGAGGAGTTTCCGGTTAACCGGATGATCTTCGGCGACAAGAATCGTGAGTCCGGCTGCAGCGTCATTTGCCGACGGTACCGGGTTTTTAGCGACGGGTGGTCCCTGCTCAGGCACAAAAGTATTATCGTCAATTGCTTCCAGTTCTTCCACATCTTCAGGATCTTCGGATGATTGTGAGTGCTCACGGAGCAGATCATAGAGCAACCGGCGTTTAACCGGTTTGTAGAGATATCCCTGAAACCAGTCAAGCAGCTTCATTTTTGCTTCTGCGCCGAGTCCGCCTTCCGGAACCATGAG
>CAZQEF010000347.1:0-885 GCA_964592325.1 uncultured Treponema sp.
GCAAAGGAAGTCTTTCCCGGCCTCCCCCGCTACGCCCTCCAGGATCTCGCGAAACATTTCGGCATAGAAGCAAAAGACGCCCACCGCGCCGAAGATGATGCCAGGGTTTGTTATGAGCTTTTCATGGTGTGCAGGAACAATCAGTCCCGGTAGAGCGCTTCGAGCAGGGTATGGTTCCGCAATTTGCTGATCGCTTTTCCCTGTATTTGCCGGACGCGTTCCCGGGTTATTCCCAGAAGCTTTCCGGTTTCTTCCAGGGTGAGCGGTCCCTTGTCCGTCAAACCGAAGCGGAGCTTGATGATTTTCATTTCCCGATCGGTCAGTTCGTTCAGCACCTCTTCCATGGTATCCTGCAGCGTTGCAGTAAAAACGAGTTCAAACGGCTCTACCAGCGACTCATCGCTTATCAGGTCGGCGAGCCGCGTATTGTTGTCATCATCCACGTTGGTATCAAGACTGGTGGTTTCCTGGGAAAGATTCATGATTTCCTGGATACGATCCGGCGGAATCTGAAGATACTCGGATAATTCCTCCGGACTCGGATCGCGTCCCAGGTCCTGTGTAAGCTGTTTCGCCACAAAAAAACACTTGCTGATGGTGTTGAGCATGTGAATGGGGATGCGGATGATGCGCCCCTTGTCCGCCAGGCTCTTGATGATTGCCTGACGAATCCACCAGGTTCCATAGGTTGAAAAGCGGCAACCGCGTGTATAGTCAAACCGTTCAACCGCTTCAATGAGGCCAATATTACCCTCGTCAATGAGATCCAGGAGACCGAGTCCCCGGTGCTGGTAGTTTTTTGCGATTGAAACAACCAGACGGAGATTGGCGGTAATCATGCGGTTCTTGAGTTCGCGAAGGGAGACCTCCTGGCCAGCCTGCTCC
>CAZQEF010000347.1:895-2174 GCA_964592325.1 uncultured Treponema sp.
TAGGATTCCTTGAGAGATACGAGGGACAACTTGATATGCTGTATTTTTTGACCGATATCCTGTTCATCAGTAATCGAGAGAAGGGGATATCGTGATATTTGTTTGAGATATAACGCTAACGGATCAGTATCACGGTCGGGTGCTTTTTTCTTGGGCACCGCCCGTTTACCGGCTTTTTTTCCTGTCGTTTTTTCTTTCTTTTTTACGTTTCCGGTTTTTTCCGTTTCCATGTTATCCTGTTCAGTCTCTGAAGCCGGAGGCTATCCCCGCGGAGCCTTTGCCGGATCAACCGGCTTGTCTTTGTTGTACACCAGGAAGTACAATTGCGGCTTACCCGACAGGGAGTCAGCTCCCAGATTTCCCAGGAGATCACCAAATGAAATTGTATCTCCGGGACGAACACTCATCCGGGACAAGCCGCCGTATACATATATGTATCCATTTTTTGACTGAATGAAAACAACCTGTCCGAATCCCCGATAGGGGCCGGTGGAAAGCACGGTGCCGGATGCTATGGTCTTGACTTCAGAATCCTGATCAGCAGTTATTGAAACACCGTACAACTTGCCGGACAGATAGGAAATTTCCTGTCCGTCAACCGGCCATATTATCGTGGTATCAATCCTCTTCGTCGTGAAGGTTCTGGGGTCTTTCAATGGTGCTGCTGAAACAGACGTGGATTCAGCCGTCTGTTTTGCGGAACCCGGAATGTATAAAACTTCCCCGATACGTATTGTCGAATTACGGTTCAGGCCGTTTGCAGACAGCAGATCCGCTACCGGAAGCGAAAATTCGCGGGCAATACCGTACAAGGTGTCTCCGCGCTTGACCGTATAAACGCCGGGGATTCGAATTTCCTGACCAGCCTTGAGACGATCAGGGTTTGTGATGCTGTTATATTTCATGATCGCGTCTGCCGGAACGTTGTATTGTCTGCTGATACCGTAAAGCGTTTCTCCCCGCTTGAGTACATGAACAAGGTCTTCCGCACCAAGAAACACAGAAAGACTGATGAGTACGTACAATACAACCGGCAGGCGAATAATCATTTTTGTGTCCATCCACTTGATTGTCGGCGTTTTCATATCCATTCCTTACAGGCAAACACAAGAAATCCCGGAAGAAGACGCATCAGGACGAAAGAATATCATCAACCGTAGGAGGGAAAAGCGTCCTCATGGCCTCAAGATCATCTCCACTGACAAGAAATTCCTTGTCCTGGGCAATCATTTCATTTGAGGAACGGAGTTTTTCCAGCAAACCAAAGACAAAGTAGGTC
>CAZQEF010000348.1:0-2173 GCA_964592325.1 uncultured Treponema sp.
GTCGTCCGCGGCGGTTATGAGCGGTATATCGGTGCACCCGCACGATTCGCGGATAACCGGCACGCATGCAAGGATGTCGTCGGGAACTTCCGGCAGGTTGCCGACTCCCAACTGACGGAGCAGACGGAGTCCGGCGGTATATGCCTGTTCATAAAGGGGCTGGTGCACCGTCGTTAAAAGTGGCGAGATAAAGCCTGTTTCCTGGATATCGTCAAATCCGGTTATTGCGTAGTCCTGCGGGCAGCGGAATCCGCGTTTCCCCATAGTCTGTACAAAGCCGAGCGCCATGTCGTCATTGGCGCAGGAAAGAATATCGAACGGAAGGCGGGTACCGGAGGAAACTTCTGCGGCGAGAGCCTGGCCAGATCCATAACTGAGATCTCCCGGATAAACAAGTAACCGGTCAGGGGCGATTCCATGACGTTCAAGGGTTTCTTTCCATGCGGTAAAGCGTGCGACCGCGTCCGGGCTGTGATCGGGGCCGGTGAGAAAGGCGTAGCGGGAAAAGTTGTGTGATCTGGTCAGATGTTCCGTGAGGGCGGTCATACCGCTAAAATTGTCTGTTTCCACACTCGGATATCCCGGGAGACTCATACCAATGGTTACGAGGGGAGCGGGTTTGAATGAATCGAGGAAGGCGAGATTCTGCTCCGGTTCAAGGAAACTGCCGATTGAACCGGCGGTAATTACGAGACCGTCGGGTCTGTCTTCATGCACCGATCCGGCGGCAAGGGAGTAAATCCGGTTAAAGTGATCTTCATTTCCGTATGGTGAACCAAGTGACCGTCCCACGTAGATGATAAGACGGACACCGGTATCCCGGGCAAAATCGGCAAGTCCCCGGCGTATGAGCGCCTGGTAACGACCTTCAATCTGGTTTATCAACAAACCTATTACCGGTGCGTCGTGTGTATATCCGTTTGAGGGAACGCGTGTCATCACCATAAGTATGAACCCGGCACCGGTACTCTGTCCAGTGTTGGAAAGCTAATTTGTTGATTAAATCTATATATTGACAACTATCAATATATTAACTAGTATTATATTGATGACCATGAATATGAGGGAACGTATAACACTGAACTTTTCACGGGGCTCTGTCCTGTTCAAGGCACTGGCAGATGAGACACGGATAAAAATTGTACACATCCTTTCGTGCGGTGAAGTGTGTGCCTGTGAATTACTCGACTATTTTGACCTCTCACAGCCCACGCTCTCGCATCATTTGGGAATTCTTGTTGAATCGGGCCTTGTTTTTGCGCGCCCCGAAGGGAAATGGACACGATACTCACTGAACATGGACGAATTCACCGTTCTGGAACAATTTATTCATACAATCTCGCATGAAAGCGAACTATGTCTTTGCAAGAAGAAGGGGAGTACCTGTACATGACGGAAAAAAAAGCGAAGTCTGGCGATATCGGGTTTTTTGAGCGGTATCTGAGTATCTGGGTCATATTATGCATGATAATCGGAGTTTTTGTTGGGCGGTTTCTTCCGGGCGTACCGTCGTTTTTGTCCCGGTTTGAGTACGAGCGGGTATCCCTGCCCATAGCGTTGCTCATCTGGCTCATGATTTATCCCATGATGCTCAAAGTGGATTTTACCAGTATACGGAATGTTGGTAAAAGTCCAAAAGGTTTGTATGTAACCTGGGCAACAAACTGGCTCATTAAACCCTTTACCATGTACGTCATCGCATCATTTTTCTTCTATATAGTATTCAAGGCAATAATTCCACCGCATCTCGCCCGGGATTATCTTGCCGGTGCGATTCTCCTCGGCGCCGCGCCCTGTACCGCCATGGTTTTTGTATGGAGTCACCTCACCAGGGGGAACCCTGCGTATACAGTGGTACAGGTTGCCACGAATGATCTGATCATCCTCGCTGCGTTTACGCCAATTGTAGCGTTTTTGCTCGGCATCGGCGGGGTGACCATCCCATGGGGAACCCTGATTCTTTCGGTGGTGCTTTTCGTGGTCATTCCGCTTTCCGCCGGAGTTCTCACCCGCCGTTTTCTCATTGCACGGCATGGCGAACCCTGGTTTACCGATACCTTCATTCCCAAATTCTCCGGTGTTACGATAACCGGTCTGCTGCTTACCCTGGTCATCATTTTTTCTTTCCAGGGCTCGGTGATCCTGCAAAACCCGTTGCATATCGTGCTCATCG
>CAZQEF010000349.1:0-2165 GCA_964592325.1 uncultured Treponema sp.
GAAGTTGTGGAAGATCTGCATGAAATATATCAGGGAACAGCGGTTACTCTTGTGTTGGAAGGGCGGTATTTGCATGAGATATTTGATCTCAAGTGTCCTCTTCCCCGAAATGCGCTTCTTGAGCAATCTGATTCCGGTTTACTGCAGACAGAAGTATCCGGGGCTGAATGGAAACCGGTTGCCCGTTTTTCCTGGACTCCACTTTCTGCCGGTTCGCAGACCCTTCCGTTTGCACGTATTGCTTATCGTACCGATGACGGCCAGGATGTTACGGTTGGATCCGCGCGACAGACGCTTTCAGTGCGTCCTGCGGTATCTGCCTCATCCGGTGATGCAGTGTCCCCGCTTCTTTCTGACGCTTTTGCTGAATTACCCCGACAGGAAGATGTTCCGGGCGATTCATCCCGGACTGTTCCCGTCCCGGAATCCCTTGAGAACACCGCGGATCCCGCGGTAATGCCGGCGCTGACCGCCTGGCAGATAGGCCGTTACGGAGAGGCTGTTGCAACGCTGAGAAGGATGGAGCATGAATCTCTTTTCCCCGGGCACTACCGGCACCTGCGGCAGGATGCCGAACGTGCACTTGGCTTTGCTGAGTACCCGCCTCCTCCGTCAAGAATACTTGTTCGTATTGTACTGATTCTCTCAAGTGTGCTTCTTTTGACAGTCGTGCTGCTTTTTTTCCTGAGAAAGAAGTCACGAATTCTCTCATGGTGTTTTACGATTGCATTATCGTTTTTGCTGGTTACGGTGATTGCAGGTTTTTTTGTTCTTCCTGCGGCATTTCAACCACAGGCGACCAGTACCGGTGGAGTCCTCAGACAGATTCCTGAAGACAATGCCGGAATAGTGTCATCCATACCCGCGGGAACCCCGGTCGTCGTACTCAAGAAAACCGGCAGCTGGTATTATGTGCGGTTTCCCGTCATGGGCAGCGGCTGGGTCCCCGAGGAACAGATCATTCCGTATACATCGGCAGGTTTCTATGGATTTTGGTGACATACTTGATGAATGGGATCGTGAAACCGCAAAGAGTCGGGGTAAACCGAAGAACAGGAAACCAGGGAAGAATAATCGTCCGCAATCTGCAAACCTTACTTCCGACAGTCGGCAAGAGGAACTTCCTGTTGCCAATCCAATGGATGTCTGGCTCAGGCGGTATGGAATAACAGACAAGGATGCTGATCCCTGCTCCGGCGAAGAATCGCCGCAAATCCGCCGCCGGCGGTTGCGTTCAATGAAATGCGAAGCCCGGATAGACTTGCATGGGTTGACCCGCGATGATGCATGGATACGGCTGGAAGCCTTTTTTTCGGATTGTGTCCGCCGAAAGCTGGAAAAGGTGCTCATCATCCATGGGAAAGGAACCCATTCACCCGACGATCCCATCCTCCGCAGGATGGTGCAGCTCTTTCTGGAAAAGCATCCCCATGCGGGTGAATCCGGATATTCTCCGAAAGGAGAAGGCGGAAGCGGTTCAACCTGGGTAATTCTGAAATAATGCTTGTAACAGCGTCCTGGTTTCAGTACCTTAGTAGTGACAATTTGAATGGAGAAACGGACTGATAATGGACGATTACTATGCAATTCTGGGAGTAACCCGTACCGCAAGTGAAGCAGAGATAAAAAAAGCGTATCGCGCGCTGGCACTCAGATACCATCCTGACAGGAATCCCGGAGATCACGCGGCAGAGGAGCGATTCAAGAAAATCAGTGAAGCGTATTCCGTACTTGGTGACGCGGAGAAAAAGGCGCATTATGATCTCGGAGGATTCTCCCGGCAGGGTGCTTCGTCAACATCGTCAGCATGGTCCGGAGAGAATCCTTTCCAGGGATATTCCTGGACATATTATGGTCCGTTTGGCGGTTCAGGAAACTGGCAAAAACCGGAATATGAACAGTATACAAAAAAACAGGCATTCGAAATGCTGCTGAGAAGCGTGCTGACACTGCTGGCAGGAACGCTCCTCCTGCGCTACTCATTCTTTCTGGGTATTTTCGGATTTTTGCTTTGTATTACGGTAATTGGCAGGGGATTTATCAATACGGTGCGGGCAATCAAATTGTTGCTTCAATCGGACTGAAAAATTACTTTTCCCGGTAAATGATCCGTCCGCGATTCAGGTCGTATGGGGAGAGTGCTACCTTGACGTTGTCTCCGGGAA
>CAZQEF010000350.1:0-2164 GCA_964592325.1 uncultured Treponema sp.
CCGAATACAAGGACAACGGCAGGAACATACTCGTTTCAAACCGGGCCATCCTGGATGATGAAAAGAAAAACAGTATCGCCGGCTTGCGAAAAACGCTCAATACCGGAGATACAATAACCGGAACGGTTACCTCGATAGAATCGTTCGGCGCTTTTGTGGATATCGGCGGTTTCCGCGCGCTTCTGCCGGTCTCGGAAATATCCCGAAGCCGGGTGGACGATGTATCATCGGTGCTTTCGGCGGGTCAGACAATAGACGCGGTCATTCTCCAGATGGACTGGGATCGCGAGCGGGTGACACTGAGCATGAAAGAACTTGAGGACGATCCCTGGGATACCGCCAGGGAAAAATACCCCGCAGGCTCCAGACATACGGGAACCGTTGTTCGTGTAACCGACTTCGGGGCCTTCGTTTCGCTCGA
Source organism: uncultured Treponema sp. (assembly GCA_964592325.1). Lineage (GTDB taxonomy): Bacteria > Spirochaetota > Spirochaetia > Treponematales > Treponemataceae > Teretinema. The sequence continues at coordinate 422 of CAZQEF010000350.1, forward strand.
ACCCGGTCTCGACGGGCTTCTCCACATTTCGGAGCTCCGCGGAGACGATCGCTCATTCTCCATAAAGAAAGCGGTAAAAACGGGTGAAAAGCGTACGGTGGAAATCCTGGATGTTGATACCACTAACCGCCGTATGTCACTCCGGCAGGTCACCTCGCTGGAACAGGACAACACCGCGCAAGTCTATCTTGCGGGCGATACCGTTTCGGACACCTACAATCCCTTCGCTAACCTTCTCAAGAAGAAAGAGAAATAACGCCCCCGGATCAGGTGGACCGCCAGGTTATCTCGAGGGAACAATAATCAACATCCTCCGTGCAGATCCGGTGTCGGCTCACTTCCTTTTCCGTTTCGGTGAAAACCGATGCCGCGGAACCGGGAGTGAGCTCCCGGCGGTATTGTGCCCGGACGGTTGAGGGAATCTTTCCCTGCAGAAATCCTTCCGGCAGTGAATCGAGCGCCCAGGCGATATAGCGGATATTGTTCACGTGCCCGTTGGTGTCAATGTCGCTGTATGAGGCCCGTACCGACTGGGGAACCGCACCTTCCGGTATTTCAAAGGTCGGCACCTCCCCTATGGCAATAAATGCTTTTGCCTCTTCCGTGGCAGGAAACTTTTCGAGCTGGTCATCCGGAATACGGATCGGCCGGCGGCGCACGGTATCAACAAGCAGCCAGTTTGACCGGGCCTCGGCGAGTACGGTGCCGTCTTCGGCACACAGACGGAACTCGCGGTCCGCCATGAACGATTTCATGGCATGCACGCGGGTTTCCACAAGAACGGGGTCGCCGAAGTACGGCAGGGCATTGACCGTCACGTCCCACTTGATGAGCATCCATCCGCAGTGATTGTTCTCGTAATAGTCAAGGTCGAGCCCCCGCGCAGTACTGTGCAGAATGGCAATGTCTTCGAAATACTGAATAAGGGCCGGTATGGTCAGGCGGCGGTCCGCCCCGGCTTCGTAATAGTGGACCAGATACTTCCTGCTGAATTGCATGGTGCTCCTCCCGATGAATAACCCGTGACAACATGATATACTTTCCGGCATGTCACACCGTTACCATATCACAACACGGATTTTTCTGCACGCAGGTGCGGTTTTTCTGTTTTTGTCCTGCATATTCCTTTTACTTTCCGGCTGCACCTCGGTATCCCGCATCGGGGTATCGCGCATCCGCGAGGAGACGGTGGAAATATCCGGCCTGCCTGCATCGCTTGCCGGTTACCGCATTGCCTTTGTATCCGACATCCATTACGGAAACCGTTTCTCCTCCGAACGGATGGAACGGCTCATTGCCGCGGTAAACAGAGCCGGCGCCGATGTGATTCTCATCGGAGGGGACAATACGCTCGGTACGGCCGAAATAACGCCCTTTGCCCGGCTTGCCGGCAAATTTGCCGCCCGGCATGGTGTGTATGCCGCGCTGGGCAACCACGACTTTTATAACGGCAGGGGTCGATCCATCCAGACACTGCGAAAGGAAGGGATCGTCGTTCTCGATGAGACGCTTGTGGAGACACCCGCCGGGCTTGTAATTGCCGGCATCAATGACCTGCGGGATATGTATCCGGTCACCGGACGCTTTCATGATATCCTCGACTCCGGGGCGGTAACCGTCCTCATTTCCCACAATCCCGATTTCGCCGAAGAAGGAGACCTCTCTCCCTATGATTTTGTTCTATCCGGGCATACCCATGGCGGTCAGATACGGCTGCCTTTTTTAGGGGGGCTGTATGCGCCG
>CAZQEF010000351.1:0-2154 GCA_964592325.1 uncultured Treponema sp.
TTCATGAAACTGACAAATCCTTCGCCGGCCATCCACACTGATATTACGATTACGACGCCATTTACGATATACAACAGGGCATTGCCGGACTTGAGGAAATTCATCTCATTGATGATGAGACTCCAGACCGTCATGACCAGCATGAAGATGCAGGGAATCGCGGATACGAGGTACTTGAAGCCGCCGCGTTTCTTGAGATAAAGGGTGATGGTGATGAGCGCCAGCGCCGCAAGGACCTGGTTAACTGCGCCGAACAGGGGCCAGAGTTTCAACGCCCCCTGACCATTGGCTCCGGTCGCAAACGCAAGGAGCGCCGCAGTAATAACAGCGAATGCGGTTGCAGGGTATTTCCCGGTAAGGAATTTTGCCTTTACGTCGGAGGCGAGTTCCTGAACCACATACCGCTGAAGGCGGGTAGCCGTATCCAGGGTGGTTCCCGCGAAAGATGCGATGAATACACCAATGACGACAATACCGATGGGCTTCGGTATGCCAAGGGTGGCAATCATGTTTGCCGCGCCGATAACAACAGCCGAGATCTTGGAACCAAGGCCGCTGGCGGCAGTCCATGACGAGTAATGGGTATTCCAGGCGGCGATGCCGGTCAGAACCGACCCGTCTTTGGTTGTGTAGGCCATGCCGATGCCGGCCGATACCGTAATGATAACCAGAACCGCAAGGATACCTTCCATAACCATCGCTCCGTATCCTATGGTCATGGCGTCTTCTTCACTGGCAATCTGTTTGGCGGTGGTGCCGGAGGATACCAGGGAATGGAAGCCCGAGATGGCGCCGCAGGCTATGGTGATGAAAAGGAACGGCCAGAGAGACGGTGCCGCTTCGGGCGCAGCCTGATACGCGGGGGCCACGATGTGAACCGCCCCGGTAAACCCGGCAACCAGGATTCCGAGAATCAGCAGCGCCATGGCGACGAAGAGTTCCCAGGCGTTAATGTAATCCCTCGGCTGCAACAGGGTGGTTACCGGCAGCGTTGAGGCGATAAAGCAGTATATGAACAGAATGATGCTCCAGCTTCCCGTGGCGGGCATGCCGGCGATCGTCGGCATGGAAAGGGGAATAAAGTGGCCGAGAACGACGGTAGCGTACATGAGTAAAACCGCAATGAGTGTAGTAATTCCGACCTTCGCGCCTTTTTTATAGACAGCCCAGCCAAGGAAAATGGCGATGGGGATTTCGCACCATACCGGTAAAACTGCCTGCGGGAAAATGTTGAAAATAACCGCGATGATCATGCCGAAAATGGCGATAACGATCCAGAGTTCCAGGAGAACGACGATGAAGAATATCGTTCTGGTCCGGCTGTTGATATATCTGGAAGTAATCTCCGAGATTGATTTTCCCTGGTTTCTCATGGAAATAACCAGGGCGCCGAAATCATGTACCGCGCCCATGACGATTGTTCCCACCAGAACCCATATCAGAGCGGGAACCCATCCCCATATAATACCGATCGCCGGTCCGACAATAGGGCCAGTTCCCGCGATGGACGTAAAGTGGTGACCGAATATCACCCCCTTGCGTGTAGGAACGTAGTCATTCCCGTCCTGAAATTCCACAGACGGAACCTTGTTGTTATTGCTCAAATTGAATATTTTCTGACTTATAAACTTTCCATACAGTTTATAGGCCAGAAGATAGCCAACAAAAGCAACGATCATGACCAGAACAGCGTCCATTTTTCAAACCTCCCGAAAAAGCATTATGTATTACAAATATTTAACACCCGCTTCAGGGATACTGTAAACAATAAAGTTTAATTAAAGGGAAAAATGATGATGTATCAGAACATGCTTCTGATTACGCGGGCGAGTCCTTTTTCGAGGCTTTCAGGAGCGAACCAGTCCGGATTTGACACAAGCAGACAGGCGAGACCATGGGCTTTTGCCCAGAAGCCCAGTATGACATCGTGTTCGGAAAGGCCGGGATATTGCGAAAAAAAGGCAGAGGCGGCATGCCATAACGTCCGGAATCCCCGATCGGTATCGGGATCAAAGGAACAGGTGGGATCCTCCTCCGGATTCGGTACGTGGAGTATCCCGACAAGGGCGCCGGTTGATCCCGCGAGTGCGCCGGGGAGAATGTTGAAAAGCGAGAGTATTTCGGGATTCTCAAGATAAAAACGCACATAGGCCT
>CAZQEF010000352.1:0-2145 GCA_964592325.1 uncultured Treponema sp.
AACGAATACTTACCGGCGACCGGCCTACCGGCCGCCTTCATCTGGGGCACTATGTCGGATCCATCTCCAACCGTGTCCGTCTCCAGGACGAATATGAATGTTTCTTCATCATTGCCGATCTGCACACGCTCACCACCAAGCCCGAAAAGGAACACATTGCGGAACTTACCGACAATGTTCGGCAGATGGTTCTGGACTACCTTGCATGTGGTATTGATCCGGCGAAATCGACCATATACCTGCAATCCGCGGTTCCAGAAGTAACCGAGCTTAATCTCTTTTTCAACGATCTGGTAACGGTTCCCCGCTTGCAGCGTATTCCTTCCATAAAGGACATGGCGAAGAATGCCAATCTTTCGGAACTGCCCATGGGCCTTCTTGGCTATCCGGTGCTTCAGGCGGCTGACATTCTTCTTCCCCGGTCCCATCTTGTTCCCGTAGGCAAGGACAACGAGAGCCACGTGGAACTGACACGGGAAATCGCCAAACGGTTCAACTTCATGTATGAAGAAATTTTCCCCGTTCCGGAGGTCATGGTCAGCGATTTTGGCTCTCTTGTGGGAACTGACGGTCAGGCAAAGATGTCCAAGAGTCTCAATAATGCGATATTCCTTTCCGACGACGAGAAATCGGTGATCAAGCGGGTAAACGGCATGTTTACCGATCCCAACCGGACGAGCGCGGACGTACCCGGAAAGGTCGAGGGAAATCCGGTCTTCATCTATCATGACGCGTTCAATCCGGACAAGGAAGAAGTGGAAGATCTCAAGACCCGTTACCGCGCCGGAAAAGTGGGCGATGTGGAAGTAAAGCAGAAACTGGCAAAGGCACTGAACAACTTCCTTGATCCCATCCGCGAACGGCGTGCCAAATACGAGTCCATCAACGGCCTCGTGGATGAAATCATTTATGAAGGAACCCTCCGCATGCGGGAGGAAGCCCGGCAGACGCTCAACATGGCAAAGAAAGCAATGGGCATTTCCTCTACCTGGAACCGTATCAGCCGCAAGGCGGAAGATGTTCGCAAAAAACGCGAAAAGGGGAAGTAAGCATGGCGGGAAACACCTTCGGCACACTCTTCAGGACTACCACCTATGGCGAAAGCCACGGACGGGCCCTTGGTGTTATCATTGACGGCTGTCCGTCGGGCATTGATCTTGACGAATCGGTAATCCAGAAGGAACTGGACCGGAGACGGCCGGGCGCTCATGCATCGGACTCCGACGGAACCGGACGCGACCCCAGACTGAACCCCGCCACAACCGCACGGAAGGAAGCGGACGAATGCGAGATTCTTTCCGGCGTATTCGAACGTAAAACTACCGGTACTCCCATATCCATCATTGTCCGCAATACGAACCAGATTTCTTCCGATTACGGCGATATCAGAACAAAATTCCGCCCTGGCCACGCCGACTATCCCTTTTACGAAAAGTACGGCATACGGGACTACCGCGGAGGCGGCCGTTCTTCCGGAAGGGAAACAATCGGGAGGGTCGCCGCTGGAGCCATCGCCCGGCAGATACTCGGAAAACTCGGGATCTCCGTTCTGGCCTGGACAAGCGAAGCCGCCGGAATCTCCAGTGAAACCTTTGATGAATCCGAAATTGAACAGAATCCGATGCGCGCCTGCGACAGTGCGGCCGCCTCAAAAATGATGGAGCGAATTGTCGAGCTCAAGGCAGCCGGTGACAGCGCGGGGGGAATTGTTTCCTGCCGGGTTACCGGTCTTCCGCCCGGTCTCGGCGAGCCGGTTTTCGACAAACTTGATGCCTGTCTTGCCCATGCCGTCCTTTCGATCGGTGCAATAAAGGGTATCGAGTTCGGGGCCGGTTTCAGTGCTGCCCGAATGACAGGCAGCGAAAACAACGACTCCATGCGGCAGAATCCGGATACAGGAACGCCCGGTTTTGTTACCAACAATGCCGGCGGCGTGCTCGGCGGGCTTTCAACCGGAGCTGATCTTGTCTTCCGCGCCGCGGTAAAGCCGGTTTCGTCGATAAGCCGGGAACAGGATACGGTGGATACGGACGGACGGGATTGTACCATCTCGGTACACGGCCGGCACGATGTCTGCCTCTGTCCCCGCATCGTCCCGGTTATCGAAGCGATGACCGCGCTCACCATTGTCGACCTCTACCTTTG
>CAZQEF010000353.1:0-2143 GCA_964592325.1 uncultured Treponema sp.
TCCCAGGACGAATGGAGAAACATCATTGTCAAAATCAATGATGATGAAGGCGGACTACACAAGGATTTTGACCTCTGGCTCGAAAAACTCGCTCCGCACGAACCGGTTTCGTCGTATCGCCACAATGTGGGTGAAGAAAACGCCGATGCGCACATGAAGCGGCAAATTATGGGACGCGAGGTTGTGGTCGCAATAACTGACGGGAAACTGCATTTCGGGCCCTGGGAGCAGATTTTTTACGGTGAATTTGACGGAGGACGGCGCAAGCGGGTTCTCGTGAAAATAATCGGTGACTAGGATGGGCGATCCGATATCACGCGGCGGGATTCTATCGGAAAGCGGAGAAATGCTTTCGCGTACGGCATTGCTGCTTGGTGAAGACGGTCTTGAAAAGCTCGCTTCATCGACCATCGCGGTATTTGGAATTGGGGGCGTAGGCTCGTTTGCCGCGGAGTCGCTCCTCCGCGCCGGCGCAGGCACGCTTGTGGTTGTGGACAACGATATTGTGACCGAATCGAATCTGAACCGGCAGCTCATAGCACTGCGCAGTACGCTTGGACAGCCCAAGGTTGACGTGTTTGCGGCACGGGCTTTTGACATCAATCCTGCCGTAAAAATAGTAACGCACCGGGTGTTTGTAAATGAGGAAAGTATTGGTCAATTCGATTTTCATTCCTGGGATTATGTGCTCGACTGTGTGGACACGGTTACGGCAAAGCTCCTCATCATCGAGTATGCACGCGCCGCCGGAATTCCCGTCCTGAGCTGCCTTGGAACAGGAAACAAGCTTGATCCTGCACAATTCGAAATTTCTGAAATCGAAAAAACGTCGGTCTGCCCGCTTGCCCGGGTGATGCGCCGGGAGCTCCGGAACCGGGGAATCGCGCGTGTACCCGTTCTTTACTCCCGGGAGGAGCCGGTACCGGCAGAAGGACGGATTCCAGGAAGCGTTTCCTTCGTTCCCTCCGTTGCCGGACTCATGCTCGCTGGCGCGGCCATTCGGGCGATTACCGGAAGGTAGATAACATATTATCGCAGTTGTTACTCTACCTGTATGAATACGGCGGTTTCCGGCGGCAGTGTGAGCGTCCCTCCTGAAAGTATGGCCGGCTGTCCGCGATTGTACAGTATTTTAACCGGGGCAAGCGCAGGAGTTTTTATAACCGCCTGTTTTCGCCCGGGGTTGAAAGCGCAGAGAATTTTTCCGGAAACACCGGAGCGGAGATACACCAGCGGCGATCCCTTTTCATGCCCGGAGAAAAATTTGATATCCGCGTTGCTTTGCAGGGGTTCGTACTCCCGGCGAAGAGAGATGAGATGCTGCACTTCTGCGTAGAGAGAATCCGGCTTGGCCCTCTCTTTTTCCGCAACAGGACGGTCAGGAGAAACATCCTGGCAGATGTAGAGCTTATCCGGTGAAGCAGTAGAGAATCCCGCGTTGGGACTCGTGTCCCACTGCATGGGCGTTCTTGCGCCCGTCCGGTCGTATCCCCCCTCTATAGAGACAAGATTTTCCACGTGCCGCATACCAATTTCATCTCCATAGTAAATGAAAGGAGCCCCCGGCATGGAAAGAAGAAATGCAAATGCCATCTTCCGTTCTTCTGTGTCGAGATGGCGCGCAATTCGGCACATGTCGTGATTTCCCGACGGAATACAGATTAAACCCTTTCCTCCCGATGTTTTCCGTGCCTGTTCGTAGTAGGCGACGAATTTTGAGGCATCTCCGGAACCCTTGCGCGAAAAATAGGGGGTTTCGGTACGGAAAAGTTCAGGATAATGGGAGGGGCCTACATGCAGGAGAAAATCCATGTGAAATCCGGCCCGAAGCGCTTTCGCCGGATCCCCCCATTCCGAAAGGAAGGCCGCGTCGGGGTAATCAGCGTCAAGAAACCGACGGAAATCCTGCCAGAGTTCAATGGTTTTTTTCTGTTCCGGATCGTTTTTAACGAGTGAAAAGGCCATGTCCACGCGGAAACCGTCGCAACCAAGCCCAAGCCAGAACCGCATGACGTCTTTCATGGCTTCCCTGGTCGCGAGCGCTTCGGGGGAATCGGCCGGAAGCTGCCAGGACTCATCGGGTTTGGCAAAACCATAGTTCAATGCAGGCTGGGAGGTAAAAAAATTGAGAGCGCAGCTGCCG
>CAZQEF010000354.1:0-2129 GCA_964592325.1 uncultured Treponema sp.
CCACCCATCCCGGTTACCGTTGAATCACGGACAACACCGGGCGTACTTGCACACCCGGTCATGAGAATAATGACGAAAATTGCAATGCATGCTGTTCTGTTCACGGACGGATTATTCATTCCCCGTTCCGGAAACCCGTTTTCTCTGGATCATCCATACGACAAGAGAAACCAGTGAAGGTATGAATAGCAACGGAAACCACCACAGCACAACAGAACGCAGGGAAACAGCGATTATATCCGTGGTAAAAAGGAGAAAAACAAATCCAAGTGTGGAAAACACGAGCGAGGGAACAAAATACCGCGCATGAATCTTGCGGTAATGGAGATACCCCGACACCGTGAACGCCGAACCGACAAAAAGCATGAGGATTGGCCAGGTTTTGCGGGCGGTCAGCAGCACAAGATCCAGATCAAGCACGATCAGCAGCACACCGGTCAGCACCAGAAATGTTGCCGAGAAGAAAAACCGCGCACGATTCCTGATAACCATGCCACAATACCAGAGAAGAATACCGGAGAGAAGACTGGTTACTCCGCCGGCAAAAGGAGGCATACGGTAATTGCCCAGCATGAGCAATGTTGTTGAAACAATGACAAACCCCATAACGAGCGGGATAAATACTACCGAGAAGCGCAAAACCAGGTTGATCCATCGTTCCTTCATGTATACACAAACCTCCATGCCTGTCCATTGTAGCGTACTTTGTTCCTTCTTGCCAATAGAACCGGGCGTATGATACTATCGATGCCGTGATTAAACGACTGATCCGCACCACATTGTTCATGACCGGCGCTGTACTCATGAGTGTTTCCTGCGCACCGCAGGGCGGTTCCTACATACTCGAAGGCATGACCGAAAACCGTGATGAACAGCGGGAACTGGTTACCCTGTTAAACCGCGGAGAACAGGACCGTGAAACCCGGTTTGCCCTCATGAACCGTATCGCCGGCAATCTTATCGCAGAAAACCGTACTGCGGCGCTCATTCTTTTCCTTACAGATGCGGTGGAAAAAACACCGGACGATCCGTTCAATGCATACTGGTTGCTCATGGTAGCACACTCCTATCTCGAAAAAAACGCATGGGACATGGCAGGTTACTATTTCAAACGGATTCTGGAACAGTGTCCGGATCTTGAGCATCATGGACAGTCCATACACCTTGTATGCCTGCAAAACCTCATCAGGATTACGGAATCCCCGGAACTGCTTGTCCGCTATTACAGCGACATGATTACCCGTTTCCCTGACAATATCGACAAGGGGTACGCATACTTCATGCTTGCGCGTTCCTATGAGAAGCTCGGCGAATGGGAGCTTGCCATACAAACCTACTCGCAGTTTCTGGGATACGGACGGTTCGGCATCGTTATCCCCGGTATTCCCGATGCGTATGAATATGCAAAACAGATTGTTGACTATGACAGCTCGTCCAAGGACTGGACATTCGAAACCCTTGATGATCTGGTAAAAAGCGTCAAGAAAGCCATAGACAATTATGATCACCGGAGTCTTGACCGATATCGGGCCAAGGTCAATTTTTTCGCGATGTCATGGAAACAGGAAGCAAGCGATATCAATGCCCAGGGCGATTTCCGCATGCGCGATTTCATGGGAGGGAACCGTATCCGCTATGAACAGGAACTGGATGCCTCGTCGAATCCCAATGAAGCCTACCTTCGCACCAGGGGATGGAACCAGTATATCAGTGTCTGGTACCTTTATTTCAGAAAAGTTAATTTCCCTGCTGATCCGGACATTCACGGCCAATGGGAATGGGCAGGAATATACTACGGTGAAAAGCTCTGATTCCCGTCGACCTGCCATTTTCTTCCTGATGCTGTTTCTCTGTCTTCCGCTTCTGTATGCCGATCCGGAAGAAGCGGGAGAACCGGTTACTGAAGCAGATGCTCCGGTACAACACACGTATCCCGCCCTTGACCTGCCGTTCCCGCAAACCGCGCTCTACAAACGGTACTTCGAGCAATACAGTACGCCGGAAGGACTGGAGTACCTTTCAAGAATAATGCAGAACTCCGTTCAATACCGTCAGTTCATACTATCCGAACTGGAACGCCTCGATGCGCCCCGGTGGCTCGTATATCTTCCGGTAATAGAATCCGGATA
>CAZQEF010000355.1:0-2127 GCA_964592325.1 uncultured Treponema sp.
CAGCACCCACGCAAACAGGCCCCTTTTCGTCCATGAACTCTTCGGGAAGCGCGATTTTCAGCGTTGAAATGTCCGCGTTTGAAAGGTTCGCGAGTGCGGAAAAATCCGTGTCGGCGCTCGTGTTGTCCAGAGGATCCCGGCCTGCCATGACCGAAACCAGAAGACCGATATCGTCCACCGAGCGGGCAAGCAGCCCCACTTGGTCGAGCGAAGAGCCGAAGGCGACTACACCGGAGCGGCTCAGAGTACCGTAAGTTGGCTTGAACCCGTAAATGCCGCAGTACGACGCGGGCAGGCGTACCGAGCCGCCCGTTTCGGTACCGAGCGCGACCGGGGCCTGTCCCCCGGCAACAACCGCCGCCGAACCGCCAGAGCTTCCGCCGGGAGTGAGAGCCCGGTCAACCGGATTCCGTGACGGACCGTAACATGAATACTCGGTGGAAGAGCCCATGGCAAACTCGTCCATGTTCGTCCGGCCGAGCGGGATAGCACCGGCGGCGATGAGCCGTTCGATTACCGTGGCGTTAAAAGGCGCCACATAGCCTTCCAGGATGCGGCTGCCGCACGTACACAATTTGCCTTTGATGGAGATATTGTCTTTTACCGCGAAGGGAATACCGAGAAGCCGCCGGGTGTCTCCGGCAGCGCGCGCCTTGTCGGCGGCCGCGGCGTCGGCCTCGGCGCATTCAAAAAATTCGATAAAACCATGAAGCGGCTTGCCCGACTTCTCGTCCTTTTCCCGGGCCGTGCGGCAGGCGCGCACGATTGACACGCTGTCCAGTTCTCCCGAGGCAAGTTTTTCCGCGAGCATTGTCACGCTCATGTCACCAATATTCATTATCTATCCTGACTGTTCGGGTCTTGAGGTCAAGCGCCGCCTCCGAGGACTTTGGGAACCCGGAAATAGCCGGCCCGGTATTCCGGTATCATCCGTTCAAGATCGGCGGCTTCGAGTGCCTGCACCACGTCGTTTCCGCGAAGATCACCCACCGGATTCACGGGATAGGCATCACAGGGGTTTTCATCACCGGCGTACCGGGAAAGTACTTCGAAATATTCCACGATCTGCCGAACCTGGGAGGAAAGGGTTTCCCTGTCCGTGCTTTCCGGGGAAAGCCGGGAAAGATACAGCAGATTTTCCAGGGTAGTGTCGTCGATAAGCGTCTTTTTTTCCATGGAAACGTAGGTCCCTTCAGTCTTGCTCCACCAGCAGAAGGTTGTGCGCCTGATATCTGGGAAGAAAGCGTTTTTCGCCGCCGTTCTCGAATTGCACCATGATGACGAGTTCGTCCCCGGCGGTAAACGCTCTGGTTATCATACCATATCCGTAATCGTCATGAAAGAGTTTTTTCCCCGGCTTCCAGCGCTCGATGAGAGGATCGGCCGGCCCTGTGGAGCTTGTCACCCCGCGACTGTTGTACTCCCCGTCAGGGTAGTAAGTTCCACGGGGGTTGGTAGCCCCACCAGGATTGGTTGCCCCGCGGGGGTTTACTCCGCGAGGGTTGTAGTCCCTGGCGGAGCTGGTAGCTCCGCTGGAGCTGGAATCCCCGCCGAAGCTTTGTTCCCCGCCGCCAAACGTCCGGGGAATATTTCCGAGCACTTCGATTGCATCGCGGTCAATTTCATAGAGAAACCGGCTCGGCTCCATGAACTCGGTGCGCCCGTAGAGGCGGCGCACGGAACAGCTCGTAAGATAGAGTTCGTCCATGGCACGGGTACAGCCCACGTACATGAGCCGGCGCTCCTCTTCGAGGTCGTCGCCGGATTTGTCGTCGCGGGGGAAGATGCCACTTTCGAGCCCGGTGATGATGACGCGGGGAAACTCGAGCCCCTTGGTATTGTGCACGGTAATGAGGGTTACCGAATTGGGGTTTTCATCGTCTTCCGCCATTGACCGGTCGAGCTCGATGTGCTCGAGAAATTCGACAAGACCCTCCCGCGACAGGGGATAGAGACTGGCCGCGTTCACAAGTTCCTGAAGGTTCGCCACCCGCTGGGTCCCGGCTATTTCATCCTGTCCGCGGTGATACGCGGCAAGACCGGACGCGTCGATGAGTTTATCCACAAAAAGGGCGAGACCGATGGCTCCCTTCTTCTGCTTGCGGGACGTTGAGCGCTCCATGCCGG
>CAZQEF010000356.1:0-2125 GCA_964592325.1 uncultured Treponema sp.
CATGTGGGGATACAACGCATAGTTCTGGAAAACCATTGCGATATTGCGGTCTTTCGGGGGTACGTCGTTCATTCGTTCTCCGTCGATGAACAGATCACCTTCGGTGATTTCTTCAAGTCCGGCAACCATTCGGAGTGTGGTGGATTTACCACATCCGGAAGGACCTACGAGAACGACGAATTCACGGTCTTCAACCGTAATGTTGGCATTATCTACGGCGCGGACGTTTCCGTCATACACCTTGCCAACACCCTTGATTTCTACTTTTGCCATTTAAGGCCTCCTGGGAATTATCTTATTGTTACCATATTATGCGTAATTGTCCATTCTGTCAAACAAAAAGCGATATTATATGCTTGAAGAACGGATCAAGGAGTACAAACCCTATTGAAACGAGAATGGAGGGAAGATAATTGGCTGTCTTCAGCTTCTTGAGGTCCAGAAGATTGATTCCTATCATGACAATCAACGCACCGCCGATACCGGTAACTTCCTGGATCATGACGGAAGAAACAAAGGGGCGGAGAAATCCTGCGGAAAGCGTAAGCACTCCCTGATACACAAGCAGTGTCAGGGCGGCAAAAGCGGTACCAGCACCCATGGCCGCGGCAAATACGATGGACATGAATCCATCAAGTACCGATTTTGTATAGAGCAAGGTGTAATCACCCTCTGTTCCGGCCTTGAAGGAACCCACTATCGCCATTGCGCCTACTGAAAAAAGCACGGAAGCATTGAGAAATGCGTAGGCAAACCGTGATTCTTTTATCTCTTCCCTGGCAGCCCGGCCTTGCGGTCCGAAACGACGTTCCAGAAAATGTCCGATGGCCAGAATCTTCCCGTCAATATCAAGTACGGTTCCGACAATTCCGCCTGTAATAAGCGAGAGGGCGAGATATATGATATTTTCCGCCTGGAAAGCCAGGGTGAAACCGATTATCAGCGTGAACACGCCAGCCCCTGAGGTAATAACCGATGATATTTCTGCTGTCACCCGTTTTGCACACAAAATTCCCAGCACAGCGCCCACAATTACCGCAGCACAGTTTACAATTGTTCCCAACATGAAAACAATACTACGCTACCCGCCCAAGGCGTGTCAATTTACTGCTGTTTTTTGAAAGAAAACATTTCGCAGACGGACAAACGAGGCAATTCCAATAACCGGAAAGATACTGAAAAAGGCGAAGAGTATCCGGTACCCGAATCCGTCTATCACAAAACCGCCGATTATATTCCCGATTACCGAGGCGAGCCCCATGGAAAAGGATGTATACAGGGTAAGACCGACACCGAGGAACCGTCGGGGCACCCGTTCGCTGATAAAAACAACAGCGGCGGGATGAAACAGGCCGAAACAAACCGAATGAAAAAGCTGTCCGGCAACCGCTCCCCCGAAGGTTGGAAACACGGCATACACCAGGTTCCTCACGGTGATAGCGGCAAGGGAAACAATCAGCAGTTTTTCGGTTCCGTACTTCCTGATAAAAAAGCCGGAAAAAAACATAAAGGGTATTTCAGCAGCCGCGGAGAGAGCCCAGAGTCCTGCATATGACTCCATACCAAGATAATCCCTGACATACAGGGAGAAAAAACGCTGCGACGGAGTGAGTCCGAAAAATCCCAGAAATATGAGGAAAATTCCGAACCAGAAAGCCGGCGGGAAATGTTTCAGCTGTTCCCTGCAACGTTTGACAAATCCTGTTTCCATTTCCGGTACTGCCGGAGCCGGATTCCGTTTCAGCAGCCCGGGGATCACTATCATCGAAATGATAACCAGCACTGAAGGCATAATTATCGCTGTGGCGATGGATCGCGCCGAATCCGGATTCACCAACGGGGTGAACTGCAGCAGCAGGGCAATAAACACAAAGCCGATACTTCCAATAACCCGGATCTTTCCGTAATTCGATGTGTCATCGCCAAGATCCCGGGATATGAGCACGTCAATCAGCGGTACCGACCCCTTGAATCCGACGGCCAGAAGCCCGAGAAATATTGCAGTCACCAGAAAATGCCTGATGAGAACAAGCGGTGGAAGAACCAGAATGATGAGAACACAAAGGAGGATTACGGTTCTTCCGTGGGTTCCCTTCTTGTCGACCCGTGAACTTACCAGCACCGG
>CAZQEF010000357.1:0-2110 GCA_964592325.1 uncultured Treponema sp.
GTTTCGGGATCGGCCGGCCTCCCCATGCGGATATCGCTTCCTATGTGCTTTCCGACTTTTCACCGGACGAACGGATCATGCTGTCGCAAATACAGTCTCCCGTGGAAGAACTCTTGCACCGGGTTCTGACGGAAGATCCGAAACGCTGCCTTCCCGAATGGGCAAAAAAGAAATTGATTGCAGAAGGAGCTTGATACATGAGCGAGCAGCAACACGATACAATCGACGAAAAACGCATGAACGCGTTCAACCGCCTCCATGAAACCATCCGCCGGCTCCGCGCTCCGGGCGGTTGCCCCTGGGATCGTGAACAGACTCCGGAAACCCTCCGGGAAACGCTTATTGAAGAAGCGTATGAAACGGTGGAAGCTATCACCGAAGGGGATGCTGATCATGTCTGTGAAGAACTGGGCGACGTTTTTTTGAATGCTGTCATGCTGTCATACATGTACGAGCAGCAGAACCGTTTTACGGTCACGGATGTGCTTGAAACTGTCTGTGACAAGCTGATCCGCCGCCATCCGCATGTGTTTGGAGAAACTGCCGGATACGCGGGACCCGGATCGGGCGAGGAAACGGATACCCCGGAGAAAGTGCTTGATCAATGGGAACAGATAAAGCAAAAGGTTGAAGGCAGAAAGGGCTCGTCGGCCCTCGACGGGGTATCGAACGGACTGCCGGCGCTCGAACGGGCAAAAAAGCTGCAAAAGCGCGCGTCAAAGTGCGGATTCGACTGGAACCATGTCGACGATATCTGGCCAAAGGTCGACGAGGAGCTTGCCGAGCTCCGGGAAGCGGCCGCGGGAGGAGACCCCGAACGGATTGAGGAAGAACTTGGCGACGCGCTTTTTTCGCTGGTCAATATTGCCCGACATCTCAGGGTTGATCCGGGTGTCGCGCTGACCCGCACAAACGCCAAGTTCGTCAAGCGTTTTGAACACGTGGAATCGTCCATGAAGGAAGCCGGGTTGCCGATGGACAAGGACCACCTGGCGGACATGGACCGGTTCTGGAACGAGTTGCGCGAGGGTGGCGGGCAGCGCCGCTGACAGCGGGGTGTAATCTGACGGCGGGCTGCCAGCTCGCGGCGGAGTGCCAACCTGACAGTGGGGTGCCCCGCTGTCAGCGGGGGGCCAACTACTGTACGACACGGCTTTTTTTTAGTACATTTGAGTTCGCGTCGCAGACGCATGAAATAGAAACAAGGAGTACCTGCGTGAATTCACGATATATCGATGATCTGAACACAAAACTCGTTCGGAATGATGATGACGATGATGAGGAAGAAGAAAAGGAAGAAAAGCACGGCGAAGGAATGGATGTTCTCGGGCTCAAGTTCCTGAAAACCAGGCAGATTCTTTTGTCCGGCGAGATCAACAAGGCGCTTGCCGAACGGGTTATCCGCCAGCTGCTTGTTCTGGAAGCGGATTCAGATGAACCTGTTAAGGTTTTTATCGATTCTCCCGGCGGCGACGCGCATGCCGGTTTTGCCATTTTTGACATGATCCGCTTTATCAAGGCGCCGGTATATACCATCGGTATGGGTCTTGTTGCGAGTGCGGGATCAATCATCCTGCTGGCTGCCGAAAAGAAGATGCGTTACGGTCTTCCGAACAGCAAGTACCTCATCCACCAGCCCCTGTCGGGCATCAAGGGTGTGGCAACCGAGATAGAGATTCATGCCCAGGAACTGGAAAAGATGCGGGTTCGTATCAATGAATTGATTGCGGAAGAGACGGGAGTCGATGTCGAAAAGGTAACACGCGACACTGATCGGGATTTCTGGATGGACGCGGCCGAGGCAAAAAACTACGGTCTTGTTTCGAAAGTGATTTCCGCACGCAAGGATTTGCCCTGAACGGTTGGTATTTGCCGGTAAACACCGGCAGACATACAAAAAACCCCGAAAGCCGGTACGGTTTTCGGGGTTTTTATTTTTAGCGGCCCAGGCTGTTAAAGATTTTCTTTCCGGGGTACCGTGCGGTAACGCCGAGTTCATCTTCAATGCGCATAAGCTGGTTGTACTTGGCGATGCGGTCGCTGCGGCTCATTGAACCGGTCTTGATCTGTCCGGTTTCGAGGGCTACGGCGAGGTCCGCGATGAAGGTGT
>CAZQEF010000358.1:0-2108 GCA_964592325.1 uncultured Treponema sp.
CCCTTCTTGAGTCAGGAAAACATTCAATACATCTGGCAGACAGGACTTGATATAACGGCGCGGCTCCCGATACTCAAAACGGGAGGGTATGTCCTGTTCCGTCTCGGATACCGTCTCGAAGTGAACAGTAAAGCAGGCGTCAATAATGAAATTTACCGGTATGATCCCGCGCTCGCGGCGGCAACCGACGAAGAAATCCGGATTGCAGCAGAGAACCAGCTTGAACAGTGGCGTTCTCAAGTTGGCGGAACAGTCATCAACAATTACATTTCTGCCGGTTTGCAGATTTCCTATTAGTTCTGCGTATCATCATTGTCCTGTTCGGGGGTGACCACACGGCCTCCGTACAGGGCTTTGGGATAGATGATGATGCCGAGTTTCTTTTCGAGACGCGAAAGGCTTCGTAATTCGTATTCATCTCCGAAAATGGCGTTGATGCCGGTTTTTCCGGCACGGGCGGTTCTGCCGGAACGATGAATAAAGAAATCCGTATTTTCCTGCACATCCATCTGAATTACATGCGTAATGCCCGGGATATCGAGGCCCCGTGCGGCAAGGTCGCTTGTAACAAGAATTCTGATTTTACCGCTTTTAAACCGGTCAATGGCAGTTTTGCGCTCTTTCTTGTCCATCTTGGCGTGGAGTGCAACACAAGGAATTCCTTTGTGGGAGAGTTTTGAAGCGATATTGTCTACCTGCCCGAGTATGGCCGTGAATATGAGCGCCTTCCCGGGATTCTCCGCCAAAAGAAATTTCCGCAATGAATCAATTTTATTCCGTTGTTCACTGTAAAACGCCCAGTGGTTGATATTTTGTGCCAGAACATTCTCCGCGGGCATTTCGATCCGGTCCACTTTCTGGCGTGCAGGAATGATTGATTCAAGGAGCTTGCTGTGTTTGCCGGTAAGCGTTGCGGAACAGGATACATACTGTGCTTCGGGAGGAAATAACGAGAGCAGTTCCGTAACCGAATCCCTCATTTCAGGGGAGAGAAGACGGTCCACTTCATCAAGAACCACCATTTCAACGGTACGGGGAGAAAACTTTTTGATGCGGATAAGCTCAAGAATCCTTGCGGGTCCTCCCACGAGAATATCCGGCTTCTTTTTCAGTAACTCAATCTGCCGTTTGAGGGGCGCACCGCCGATACATAACGCCGCCGTAACCGGCAGATCCGCATCTTTCGCAAGAGTAGCTGCCGTGAGGCGTATCTGTGAGCCAAGTTCATGAGTCGGGGCGAGAACGACCGTTGTGGTTGCGCCCTTTTTCCGGCGCATGAATGCCGGGATGAGATAACACAGCGTTTTACCGGTTCCTGTTTCGGATTGAAACGCGGTATGGTCGCCGGAAAGGATGCGGGGCAGTACTTCACGCTGAACAGGAGTGGGAACGGTAATCCCGCTTTTTTCCAGAGCGGCGTCAATTTCTACAGGAACTGAAAGGGTGGTAAATTCACTCATTGGAGCAGGATAGCACAAAGGAGTGAAAAGTGCTATAATCATAAGGAATTGCCAAATCTCACGGAGGGTATTCTTGAAAATCGGTATTGACACCTTTGGCTGTGATCATGGCCGTTCCGGAATCGGATCATATATACTTTCCCTCGTGCGGAATCTGGGTGAAACCGATGCCGTTGTCGAATTGTTTGGTCCCGAGCTGGACCGGTACACATACAGCTCCGGTCTGGAAAATGTCAGTTATACCGGTATTTCCGTAGCGGACAGCCTTCTTGCAGAGCGGGTCTGGCATGTAATGTCCCTTCCTTCTTTTGCCAGGAAACATGACTATTCTGCCATACTCTATCCATCCGGCACCAAACTGTTACCACTCAAATTCACGGTTCCATCGGTTGTGGTAATACAGGACATTTTGTCGGATGTATATCAAAACTCGGATGACGGTTTTATAAATAGCCTGCTCAGATCCCAGCTGAAACGCGTAGACCGAATAATTGCAGCCAGTACCTATATACGGGATGATCTGATAACGCTGAAAATACCGAAAGAAAAAATACAGGTCATTTACAATGGCATAGATACAGATCTCTTCTTTCCACGTGCAAATTCAAACAGCGAAGCTGTTCTTATCCATCCATTTTCAATACGACG
>CAZQEF010000359.1:0-2068 GCA_964592325.1 uncultured Treponema sp.
GTCCAGCCCTTGACGGCGATTTTACCCTCGCGGGCATCCACTGAAACAATCACGTGTTCTCGCCCGACCGCTTCGGCAAACTGGGAGAGGAACTCGGTATTCACGCCGGCGGAACCGTCCGGCAGGGTAAACGCGGCGGACCCCACGATTACTTTCTCCGCGCCGAGGGATACTAGTTCCCGGGCCGTTTTCGCGCTGCGGATTCCGCCGCCTACGCGGACGTTGCCGCGGCGGAGCAGCCGCTTCAAAATTGCCGAGTTCGCGGTGCTTCCGTCCGGAGCGGTATTACGGAGTGCCGCGTCGAGGTCAATTATGGCGACTTCGCCGTACCGGTTGAACTCGGCGATGAGCTCGTCGGGATTGTCCCGTTCGAGCACCAGATCTTTTCCCTGGCGAAGCTGGACCACCTTGCCGTCTTTCAAATCTATGGAAGAAATTATCATTGCACTATCCTTGTTGTCAGTCTGTGAGGGTTCCCTTGGTACTGGGAACCGCGCCGCCAAGCCGTGGATCAATCGTTACGGCCTGGCGGATTGCACGGGCAGCGGCTTTGAAGGCCGCTTCGATCTTGTGGTGATCGCTCCTGCCCCGGAGGATATCCAGATGGAGGTTGCATTTCGCGCCCGTGGAAAAGCCCTGCCAGAAGTCGTCCACGGTGTCGGTCTGGAATGCGGGGAGGCTCTTTCCGGACGCGTCCGTGGCGACCAGGGCCGAACCGCTCAACTCGAGCGAACACTCGAGCCAGGGACGGCCGCCGAAATCGACGGCGGCGCGGGCAAGAGTTTCATCCATGGGATAAAGGAAACAGCCGGATCGATTGATCCCGGCCCGGGTTCCAAGCGCCTGGTCAAAAGCCTGCCCGAGAACAATACCGGTGTCTTCAACCAGATGGTGCTGATCCACATGAAGGTCACCGGAAAGAGATCCTGAAAGATCAAACAGTCCGTGTTTGCAAAAAGAGGTGAGCATGTGTTCAAGAAAGCCCAGGGGACAATTCACCGAGCATTTCCCGGTACCGTCAAGATTTATCGTGAGGTCTATGACCGTTTCTCCGGTTTTCCGCTGAACCTGTGCCGTTCTTCCGTTCATGGCATTACCTTCCTCAGTTCATATTCAAGAATGTCGGTCGCACCGAGCTGTTTGAGGCGGGGCATGAGGGTGGGCACTTCGCTCTTGCGGACAACAATCTTGATCGCGTAGCCGTCGTCACCATAAAGCGGCGCGACGGTCGGGCTCTTCATGGCGGGGATTCCGCTTACCAGATCGGAGAATCGGGCCTTTGACACGTTCATTTCAAGCATGACACGATTTCTCGCGGCAAGCACCGCCTCGAAAAGCATCTTGAGTTCCCCGATTTTCCGCGCTTTTTCGGGATTGGCCAGGGCTTCTTTCGAGGCGAACATGCGCGTGGAGCTTTCCATGATGGTGTCCACGATACGAAGCCCGTTCTCCTGCAGCGTCCGTCCCGTCGACGTATTATCGATAATCATGTCGGCATCATCCGGAGGAAATACTTCGGTTGCCCCGTGGGTACGAACCACAAGGGAATTGATCTTTTCCTTTTTAAGCCAGGCCTCGGAAATGGCCACATATTCGGTCGCCACAATCATGCGTTTCGAGCGGAGCTTCACATCGTCAATTTCATTCGGAACCGCGGCAACAATCCGGACCCGGTCAAAACCGAGATCCAGAATTTCGACTACATCGGCACCGGTTTCCTGTATCCAGTCAACTCCGGTAAACCCCACATCATGCGCACCCAGTTCCAGAAGTTTTCCGATATTCTGCGGCTTCATTACCTTCGCTTCAAGATCATCCTGATTAACGGTCGGGCGATACGCGCGGTCCGGCAGGGTAATCCTGATTCCCGCCTCGCCGAACATGGCAGAAACATTCTCGTAAATGCGCCCCTTGGGCAAAAGCACTTTCAATTTTTCCATTACACTTCCTCCAGAACTTCATGGTAACAGTATCGGAACTTGCGGAGCTGACCGATACGTTGTATCGGCCTCTCCGCAAAAAAAAACCGCCGTAACCCGGGGGTTCGGCGGCACAATTACTTGAGCAA
>CAZQEF010000360.1:0-2052 GCA_964592325.1 uncultured Treponema sp.
GATACATAGATTCCTTCAAGGCGGGAGACGCCGCCCTTGCCGGTGTGACAAACGGAGAGAAGCAGAAGGAGTCAACGATGCTCGCCGCATGCGAGAAGGCTCTGTCGTCTTTCTCCTCGCTGGATGATCGGCTCATGCTTCCGGAAAGTGTCCGGGAAGAAGGATCAAAACTGTCCGAAGGCCGGATGCGTGTCCTTCTTGCAAACGGAAACGCAGCGCGTGCCCGGGATATCGGAAAGAAATCGGTGCAGGTGTACGGCAAGAGTGACGGGATCGCCATCCTCCTCAAGGAAGCAGAAGTCGTAAGCGATTCGCGCGCCCGTGCCGCGAAAGCCGACAAGCTCGCGCAGGAAGGCCGGTCAAGCGAAGACTTCGCCGCGCGTCTTGCCTCGTTTGACGCTTCCCTCGAGGCCTACAACAAGGCAGAATCCGATCTTTCCTCCGCCGCGGCTTCCGCCGGCGTAGCGTCAGGTGCCGGAGTGGCGACAGAACACAAAATTCTTCGACGGGAAATCCAGAACGTTTCGGTCGAACGCGACGGCGCCATTCGTGCGCAGGCATACCATTACAAGGACCGGATCGGCGAGGAATTCGCCCGTGTACCGGAGAAGGGCAAGGAAGGTTCCATGAGTCTTGAGGAACTGCTCGCTCATCAGGAATCGGTCAAGGAAAACATCGATTCGGTACATAAAGAAATGCTCAGTTTCGCGGGAAATTATCCGGAAAGTATCGGGCAGGACATACTCGATGAAATTGACGGACAAAAGCGGGATCTGGAACTCAAGATCGCGCAGATCAACAATGAGATCCGGACTGCGAAGGAGATCGCGAGCAGGGGAAAGGTGGTCATGCCGGTCATGATCGGTCTTTTTAACCCGGCGCCTTCAAACAGCGACGAGGGCAAGAAAAGCCGCCCCGCGGTATTCTCCGCCAAAAAGGCAAAAAATGAAGAATACTGGTGGGGCATGGTGTCCATCCCCCGCGGCGAGATGAATGATCTCGTCATTACCATGAAGGATTCCCGGACCGTTCGCGTGTTCGGAGAAAATACCCGGTCGGGCAAACTGATCAAGAAAAACGACATGGCCGATATGGTTAACCGCACGTACAAGGTCGGCAACTCCTGGCCGGTACTCAACGCCGGGGGACAGCTCCCGTCAAACAAGTATTTCTTCGAAGTGCAGCCCGGAAAGACCAACGACTATGAAGGCGAGGTCGTCGTATACAGCTCATTTATCATGAGGATGAGGTAATTGTTATGGATATAAAGAATCTGTTAACCAAACGGAATATCATTATCGGAGCAGCCGTGCTTGCTGTCGTACTCGGATCAGTTGCGACGCTCGTCATGTGGAAAAACCAGCCGCGCGGTATTGTGGTCGCGGTGTCGAATCTCCCCGACTCGCTCAACCCGGTACTCGAGCAGAATACGTCGGGAATGAACGCTGCCGAACTCGTTTTTGACGGACTGGTCAATTTCGAGGTCGACGCGCAGTCAGGATCCCTCTATCCTCAGCTCGCGCTTGCCGAGAGTATCGAGCAGGATCCGAAAGACAAGAAAACCTACCGAGTGCTGCTGCGTCAGGCGTTCTGGCACAACGGGAACCCGGTCGTGGCGGAGGACGTCAAGTATTCCTTTGACGCGTACATGAACGAAGAGAACGCGTCTCCAAAGAAGGCGTATCTTGAATCATTCATCCGTGATGTCCGTATTGTCAATTCGGCAACGGTGGAAATTGAGTTCGTCAATCCGATTCCGGAGTTCCGGGCGTACCCGGTGCTTACCTTCAAGATTATTCCGTCCCTGTACCATGACCGCAAGATGGATGTAAACATGCGTTCCGGTGAAAATGAGCGCAATTTCGCCGTTGAGCCCGTTGGTACCGGACCGTACCGTCTTACCGGCTGGGAAATCGGAAAATGGGTCGGATTCGAAGTGAATGGCGCGTATTTCAAGGGTGTACCGAAAGCCACGGGCATCGTCATAAAGAAGATGATCGATCCGGTTATCCGCATGAATGAACTGCGGAAGGGCCGCATCAATCTCGTTCT
>CAZQEF010000361.1:0-2052 GCA_964592325.1 uncultured Treponema sp.
AGCCTGACTGAAAAAAACAATCAAAAAAACGTATTCACAAGAGAGACGGCGGCTGCAAGGTCGCCGTTTTCTATCCAGTTTATCGTAACGCCCTTCCGCTCCATACCCCTGAACCAGGTTTCCTGCCGCTTCGCAAACTGACATATGGCCGTATAGAGCAGACGGACGTATGCTTCACGGGACGCAATCTTTCCCTGTAAAAACTCTGCGGTATAGCGGTACTCAAGGCCAAGGCGCTCGAGCCGTTCCCAGGGTATTCCGGACTCATGGATTGCGGCTACTTCGTCTATCATGCCTTCATCGATTCTGGCTTCAAGCCGGACACGTATACGCCTGCGGAGTTCGTCGCGGGTAAAACGGATACCAAGAATGACCGGCGCAAGATTGACCGGCAGACCTTCCCCCTTTTGCGGGGCTTCGGCAATTTCTATGGCACGTACCAGACGTTCCCTGATTTCCAGATCGGTGCGGTTATGTATTTCGGTTTTGCTCCGAAAAAGCCGGTCACGGAGTTCCTCCAGGCTGCAGGGTGCGAGTTCGGCCCGGAGTGCCGGGTTTTCGGGCACATTCCGGAACCGGTAACCGCGGATCACCGAATCAAGATACATGCCCGTGCCGCCGGCAATGACGGGAAGGGCGTTTCGTTCCTGTACTTCTGCAAACACACGGCAAAAATCCTTTTGAAAGGTGTACACACTGTACTCGTCGGGGAGGGAAACAATATCCACGAGATGACAGGGAACATCACCGTATTCGGAAAGATCCTTGCCGGAACCGATGTCAAGGCCGCGGTAAACCTGTCGGGAGTCCGCGGAAATTATTTCCCCGCCAAACTTCTTCGCGATTGCTACCGCGCAGGAAGTTTTGCCGGTAGCGGTCGCACCAAGTATGACAACCGCGTTTTTTACCATACCCGCATCACCGCGCATTTGAGATAATCCGATTCGGGATATCCCGCAAGGACCGGATGGTCCGGCGCAGGTCCGTACTTACCGACAAACTGTACCGTTTTTCCCGTATCCATGGCAGCATTCTGGATCATGTGATAAAACTGGTCAGCGGAAAAGAAGTGGGAACAGGAACAACTGACGAGACAGCCACCACTCTCAAGTATTTTCATGGCGCGAAGATTGATTTCCTTGTATCCGCCATAGGCTTTCTGCGCCATCTTCGCGCTTTTGGTAAACGCGGGCGGGTCAAGAATGATGCACCCATATCGTTCCCCGTCCCGGTCGGCGGCTTTAAGCAGATCAAAGACATCGGCAGTCACAGCGGATACGGTGCCATCTGCCCCGTTAAGAGCAATATTCCGGTTAACCGTTTCAACGGCCGTTTCTGAGATATCAACGGCAAGCACCGAGGCCGCATCTCCCTTCCATGCGTTGAGCGCGAAAGACCCGGTATGGGTAAAGGCATCAAGAACACGCTTCTGTCTGACAAACGGTCTGATACGCGCGCGGTTTTCTTTTTGGTCAAGGAAATATCCGGTCTTCTGTCCATTTTCGAGGTCGACCGCTAGAGCAATCCCGTTTTCACGAATCACGATTTGCGGATCCGATTCGGGACCTATCCACCCTTTCCTTTCAGGTATTCCCTCCAGTCCACGCACATGCACGTCGCTTCGTTCAAAAATACCCTTTGCGCCGGTCTGTTCGCGGAGCACATCGATGATATCGTCCCGGAAGGTCTCCACCCCCAGCGTCAGGAATTGTACGGATAGATATACGTCCCCGTCAGTGCTCACAAAACGGTCGCACACAAGACCGGGAAGCTGATCCGCCTCCGCGAATACGAGCCGGTATGAATCCTCCGGTGAAAAAACGGCCGTGCGCAGGGCAAAAGCATCCTTGATACGCCGCTCAAAAAAAGCGCGGTCAATGAGTTCTTCACGGTTACGGGTAAAGAGACGCACGGTTATGCGCGATTTACGATTAATAATGCCCCGCCCCAGAAAGAGGCCCGATTTCGACATGACCTCAACAGGAGACCCGTCGGCACATGCTCCCTGAAAACGGCCGATTTCGTTATCGAATATCCAGGGATGGCCGAGCC
>CAZQEF010000362.1:0-2049 GCA_964592325.1 uncultured Treponema sp.
GTTCAAGCCAAGCAGGTCCAGAACGGAAAACCGTTTAACAGCCATACCTGACTATATCCTTACGATTCCATTGTGTAAAGACAAGGATGCGCCGGTCATACGAGAGCAGATGTCACTTCTTCTCCTGCACCTTGTCCTTTTCCTTCTTGATCTTCTGATCAAGTATATCGATCAGCCGGTTGATACCCGCCTCAAATGAAAAATCCTCGGTGGATACATGGGCTGTGTCTCCCCAGCGGAAATTAACGGTACATTCACAGGAAAATTTCTTGTCCAGTTTTATATTCAGCAGGATATCTGTAATCAGATCTTCGGCAAACCGTATTCGTTCAAGCTTCTTGTCAACAAACTCTTTTTGCTCATCGTCCATGGAAAATTTCACTGCCTGTACATTGATATTCATAGGTGACCTCCCGAAAAGATGTACGGTACTGCGCAACGCAGCGCCTTACCATAATGATACTATGAAACAGCCTATCTTTCAAATGAAGAACCGATTGCCAGCTCCGAACGGTATTTGGCGACTGTTCTTCGGGCTATGTGAATACCCCGCGTTTCCAGATGTTCCACAATCTTCTGGTCGGAAAGGGTTGTTTCCGCGCCTTCAATAATTTCCCGGATTATTTCCTTTACTCCCTGCTTTGAGAACCGCCCCGCGGTGTACGCCGGAACAGCGGTCTGCCCCGGAACAACCGGTACCCTGTGGCGGGGAGAACCCACCCGGTTACTGAAAAAGTATCGAATTTCAAAGGTTCCCCATTCACACTCGAGATACTTGCCATTCGCCGCCCGGGAGACTGTCGCTTCGTGCATGCCGATTTCTTCGGCGACATCTTTCATGCGCAGGGGCAAGAGATGCGCCGGACCGTGCATGAAAAACTCGCGCTGAAAGACAACGAGTGTCCTGACCAATTTCAGTATGGTCAGATTTCTCCGTTCTATGGTGCCGAGAAACCAGCGGGCTTCCTTGAGCGCTTCCCGCGCGAAATCACGCGCGGAATCATCCTCCTGCTGTTCCACTTCCATAAAGAAGGGCGAAATGCCGAGAACGGGAACTTCTTCCTCGTTGATGACAACTGAATAGCCCTCCTCCGTCTTCTTGACAAACACGTCGGGAACAATAAACGACCCGGGAGAGCTGTCAAAGAGACGGCCGGGAAAGGGATCGAGCATGCGGATGATGTCAAAAACTTCTCCCGCTTCATCAGCATCGAGTGTGAAGCCGGCATCGGGTTCTTTCGCCAGCGCCTTTATCAGGGTATCCGGACGGCCCTTCTCGAGAAGATGAAAATGCTTCTCCAGAATGCGGATAGTCGTTTCAAGAGCAGGATCGCCGTTTCCCGCGGAATAGCGGTCGCGCAGCAGTTTTGCCTGAACGACAAGGCTTTCATGAAAGTCCCGTACCGCGCATCCCTCCGGTTCAAGACGGCGTACCGTATCAAGCGCTTTTCCAAGCACTTCAGGGGTGTCTCCGCCGGGAAGCTCCTCCGGAGGAACCTGGTGAAATCCGTCGGAATCAAGATTCTGTATAACCAGAGCGGCCAGATCCCGGACCTTTGAATCCAGCGTCAGCTCACCAAGCTGTTCAAGCAGATGTTCCTGGAGCGTCGCCGCTCTTGTCAGCGTCCCCTCCATGAAATCGCGGTGCTGGTCGCTGTCATCATCACTGCTTCTCACCGTGGATACACTGATGTTTCCCGACGGTTCCCGCCGGGACCAGGGAATCGATTCAAAGGAATCAGAAACAATTTCCAGTGCGGGATTCTTTTCCACTTCCTCGAGTATCCGCTCGCGCAAATCAGCGAACGGCATTGCCATCAGCTTGATGGACTGCACCAGCTGCGGGCTCAATGTGAGGCGTTGTTGTTGTGAAAGTACCAGTTTCTGTCCCTGCATGATCACCTTCAAGATACGCCACCGGGGATTCAAGGTCAAGTTTCCGGAAAGCGGACAACGGCATTTCGCTTTTTTTTGTTCATGGTACAAGGTCTTGTCCGCCCCCGGGATCCCGAGCTCGCGCGCCAGGTGGTCAACGGTGGCCCGATGCAT
>CAZQEF010000363.1:0-2039 GCA_964592325.1 uncultured Treponema sp.
CCTTTCTCTGTGATCCGGTAGAATCTGCTCCGTAGACCGATCATACGTCCATCAGCTCATGATACACCGACTTGAACCTGTCCTGAACGGCGGCGAACCCCTTGACTACATCCGGATCAAAATGCTTTCCGGAGCTGTTCAGAATCTCGGTGACGGTATTCTCGTGCGTCCACGGATCCTTGTAGGGTCGGCGGCTGCGCAGGGCGTCATAGACGTCACAAATGGCAGTGATTTGTGCCGAACGAGGGATGTGTTTCCCGTCAAGTCCGTTTGGATATCCCGTACCGTCAAATTTTTCATGATGGCACAGGGTAATAGCCGCCGCCATTTCAAATTCGGGTTTTCCTTTCACGATATTGTGTCCGAGAATGGTATGAGTCTTGATCACCCTGAACTCGTCCGCGTTGAGTCTCCTTGGAGCCCGCAGAATTGAGTCGAGTATTCCAACCTTGCCCAGATCATGAAGCGGTGCAAATAATTCGATATCATCACAGTATTTTTGCGGAAATCCCAGTTTCTTTGCTATCATCTTGGCAAAAAGGCCAACCCGTTTCATGTGGTTACCCGTATCATCATCCCGTAATTCGGCCATGTCCGCAATGGTCTGATACATCTGTACACGGTCCTTGTGGGCTTTCTCGTGTGTACTCGTCGTATCAACCGGACACCCGATAATATTTTTCAGATTGCCATTTTTGTCATAGACGGCATTAACCACCATTTCAATCCAGACAAGCGATCCGTTCTTCCTGCGGTTTATGAATTCGCCCTTCCAGGTTCCGACAGCGGGATTCCGGACTGCGGTCCAGAGATCCCGAAATTTCGCGGCGTATTCGAAGGGGAATACCCCCAAATTTTCATACACATCGCGACCGGGATTGAGCAGATGCGGGGTATTACCGATCAGTTCATCACGGTCATATCCGTACAATGCAATAAAAGCATCATTGACCGTGTTGATCGTTCCGTCCGGATCGGTGATGAGTATTGGCTGTGACGTACTTTTAAAGGCGGACAAAAATTTGTTTTTTTCCGTCTCAAGACTTTGCTCACTGGTAATATCCTTGCTGAACGCCAGTACCTTGTTGTCCGGCAGACGAACGACTTCCAGTGTTGCCGTGATGAGTGAACCATCCTTCTTTTGAAGACGTGTTGTTCTGCTGGCTTTGCCGGTATTCAGAATCTCACGGTATGTTTCCTTGTGGCCCGGATCATCTTCCGGCGGAATCAGATCGGTGATGTGCATGGATTTCAGTTCTTCCGCCGTATAACCGAGCATGCGGCATGCCGCTTCGTTCACGTCCACATACTTTTGCCAGGAATCTGCCACAAATATCCCGTCCGGTGCGTTCTCAATATATTGACGGTTTTCTTCCCGGCTTTGTATGAGTTCATCTTCAGTCTTCTTGTTTTTCGTATTATCAAAGGATACAACCACAAAACAGTTTTTCTCGG
This sequence comes from uncultured Treponema sp., assembly GCA_964592325.1. Classification (GTDB taxonomy): domain Bacteria; phylum Spirochaetota; class Spirochaetia; order Treponematales; family Treponemataceae; genus Teretinema. Next base: position 1,456 of record CAZQEF010000363.1, read on the forward strand.
GAGAAGAAACTGAAAGATGAAACCATTTCCTGAGCGCGTCAGAATACGCTTCTGTTTCCGCATTTTGACCGGTAAGGGCCGCCGCGCCAAAGAAAGACAACCAGTCAAATGAATCGGAAAGTACTTCCGGAGCTATCTCCGATACCTTTTTCCCCTGCACGGTACCCGGTTCCTTTCCAAGCATGCGTTCAAATGCCGCGTTTGTTTCCAGAAAGACATAGTCAACCGGCCTTCCGTTATCATCAATTATGATACGGTTGTAGGTACATCCAAGCGATGAGTTTTTCAGTATTTGTGTAAAGTTTTTAACAGGCATGACAAATCCTTCCGGTACAATGATCAGACCCAGTTGCCACAGGCCAACAGCAGTAGTTCAATATCAGTATACCATAATTACGCCCTTGACAGGTATCAGTGAATTGGATAATTTGTTGTCTGCCTTCCGTTCAGGGGAGGCAATTGCGCCTGTAGCTCAGCTGGATAGAGCAACAGACTTCGAATCTGTAGGTCGCACGTTCGAACCGTGTCGGGCGCAACGTAAATGCTTGCTAGATAACGATTTAGCACGCTTCCCTTCAAAGAAG
>CAZQEF010000364.1:0-2009 GCA_964592325.1 uncultured Treponema sp.
AACCCGAACACGATGAAACCATTGCCCGTGAAACCCTGGGTGGCGAGGCATTTTTTACCGCGCGCGTTTCCGGGGAAGTACTCATTACCGGCAACCGCTATTCCGTGGCAAATACCAAGAGCATCAAGTGTGATATTGACGAAAAGACCGGGGATATTATTTTCCCGGGGAACCTTGAACTTGTCGGAAATATCGCCTCCGGACGATCAGTCAAGGCAGGAGAGAAACTCACGGTAACCGGCTCAGCGGCGGCTTCCCTTGCCTACGCCGAAGACTCGGTACTGATGAATGGCGGCATAAAAGGCGCCGGAAGAGGAACCGTCTGGGCAAAAAGAGAGATCCATATCACCTGGGCAGAGAATGCCAGAATTCTGGCAGGACAAACGGTACGTATTGATAAATACTGTTTCCAGTGTACCGTAAAAACAAACGAGAAACTGCTCATGAAAGGAATACCGGGCGTTTTGCTCGGAGGGAATGTCCGGGCAACCAAGGGTATTGAAGTGATGGAACTTGGTTCCACAAAAACAATACGCACCAGTGTTTCTTTTGGGCAAAACTATCTGGTAAGCGACAAGATTGAAGTCAGCGAACGTGAACTGGAGCAAATACGGGTTACCGTTGAAAAAATCGATACCGAAATGGAAAAAACACCCACGACCAGTCCGCGTATACATGAACTTCGCCGTAAAAAACTGGAACTCCTCAAACGCAAGGAAAAGCTCACCGTACGCATCTTCACCCTGAAAGAACAGTTTGAAACTCATTATATTTCCCATATCAGGGTTGAAAACACCGTATATCCGGGAGTAATCCTGGAAAGCCACGGACGGTATTATGAAGTCCGCGAGCCCAAACAGCATGTTGTCTTTATTTTTGATCAAACAACCGGACAGATTGTGTGTTCGCCAATCCAGGACACCACGCCGATACAGGAGTAGCCCATGTTTTTAAGCATACCCTATCCTTCCTGGATACAGCCGGAAATATTCCCCGGGTTTCCATTGTTGCGCTGGTACGGTCTCATGTACATTTTTGCCTTCGCTACCGCCTTTGTACTGTTCCGGAAACAGGTTCGACTGGGAGAGCTTGAACGGGGACAGGGCGAGCCGGTAAGCGAAGATGAGGTTGCAAGTTTTTTTACCTGGGGAATTTTCGGACTTCTTATCGGAGCAAGAATCTTCGCAGCGCTGGTCTATGACACATCAGGTCTCTACCGGGCCAAACCCTGGCTGATATTCTGGCCCTTCGACCAGACCGGTCACTGGTCAGGACTGCAAGGCATGTCATATCATGGCGGCTTCATCGGCGGACTTTCCGGCATGGTTCTATGGACCATACGCCATAAAAAGCCCTTCCTCGCATGGTGTGATACCATGGCAGCATCTGTGCCGCTCGGATATACATTCGGCCGTCTGGGAAACTTCCTGAACGGCGAACTCTACGGCAGGGTAACTACAAGCCCGCTCGGCATGGTTTTCCCCTCTGCCCGGCGTTTCCCGCTTTCGGAAGGCTGGGTTCGTGAGACTGCGGAACATCTGGGGCTTTCTGTTCCCGCAGGAGCCGCAACCATCAACCTCCCCCGCCATCCAAGCCAGCTCTATGAAGCGCTGTTCGAGGGAATCATTCTCTGGGCAATCATCTGGTTTGTTTTTCGTAAAAGACGCCCGTTCAACGGCTTCATTACTGCCATATATACAATAGGCTACGGCGTGTTCCGCTTTTTTATCGAGTACCTCCGCGAACCCGACAGCGATATCGGCTACCGGATTACCCGCGACGGCACTCCGGCGCCAACCTATCTTCTGGAATCATTTTACAATATTTCAACCGGACAAATTCTGTGCCTGCTCATGATCGCAGGAGGCACCGCATTTTTACTCATCAGATCTTGCCAATACAGGAAAAATGGAAAATAACCGTACCCATCTCATAAGCGATTTTAATGACGATCTCGACAGAATTCGTGATGCGCTCTACCGTCTCCTTGAATTCTGTCGAGATCGTCA
>CAZQEF010000365.1:0-1980 GCA_964592325.1 uncultured Treponema sp.
CTTTGTTTTGAAAGCGCTGAAGTCCAGGAGTGGGGCCCCCGGTAATGATTAAACCTCTTTTTCAAAACATTCTGGTAATGGTCAACGGTACTGATGCCTCGATAAATGCCGTACGGTATGCCGTTCTTATGGCAAAACTTTACCGCTGCCGGGTATATGCAACCTATGTTGTTGATACCGCGACAATCAAGCAATTGACGCTTAACCGGATTTTTATTGAAGAAGAAAGCCGGGAATATGAGCAAAGCCTGGAAGAAAACGGAAAGCGCTACCTCGCGTTTGTGGATGAGACCGCCCAATCGAAAGGGGTAAAAATTGAAACCGAGCTCCGACGTGGAGCAATATGGTCTGAAGTAGTTGCTTCTGCGGAAGAAAAAAAGATAGATGTCATTCTGCTTGGCGGACATGACAGCGATACCGGCGATGAAAAAGAGATAATATCAGGCTCATACCGGTCAATCATGCTGCATGCCCGGTGTTCGGTTCTCATTGTCAAGGAACGGATGATCGAACAGTTATTCAAACTTGCCTGACACTATCGGGAGAATTGTGTATGCGTGTTGCCATTGTACATTTTTTAAAGAACCGTTCCCGGAACGAACAGTCCATTCTTGAGAATCTCAGGGAAGCTTCCGTTCGAAAGGGAAACGATGTTACCATTATTGACGGGTACGAGGACGGAAGCGGTAATCCGCTTGCCCTTTTTGACTACATAGCGGTTCTTGTCAGAACCGACGGACTCTTTTCTGCCCGTGTTCCTGATGCGGTCATGAAGCGTATACGGGGAGCCGGAACACTGTCAGGCAAAAAAGGATGCGCCCTGGTCATCCGGGAAGGGCTCCGTTCGGGAAAACTCTGCAGGAATCTCATGGCAGATCTGGAAACAGCCGGGCTCCGGCTGGATTATTTTGACAGTATTCGCGACGCGGCGCACGCTTCGGCTGTCGGAACCAATGTAGGCTGATCCCGATCGTGCAGGACTGTTATCAGCTTCTCGGAGTAACTGCTTCAGCCTCGGCGGCTGAGATAAAACGCGCATACCGTCGGCGTGCCAAGGAATTGCATCCGGACATTCCGGATCCAATGTTTTCTGCCGTACAGCGTGCTGACAATATGCGTGAACTTATTCGCGCGTATGAAACCCTTTCAGATCCGGAACGTCGGGCGGAATTCGACGCGCTGTACAGCGTATTCCGGCGTTCCCGGGGCATGGATCATCCGCCCGGAGGCTTTGATTACCGTGCCTGGCTCATGGAGCGGTCCGATCCGGAAAGCCGCGCGAAACTCATATTCTTCGATCTTTTTCATGAACTTGAAGAAGAAGCAGTCGCTGAATATCTTGCCAGGCGGAGTGAATCGGGGGGATTCGTCCTTTCCTCCTATTTCGGCAGGGAAGACTTCATGGATTGCGCGTTCGTACTCGCGGAAGAACTGTCCGTCCGGAATGAATACTATGAAGCCTTTCTGCTTCTGGAAGAAGTTATTATTCTTGAACGCGGCCGTCCGTATTTCCGTCATTTCTTTCCAGAGGTTGTATCCTTTACGCGGGGCATTGTGCGGAACCGGCTGGCCGGTACCCTGAGCGACGAGCTTGCACTTGATTGTCTGGAGTCCGCTCTTGAGCTGGGTTTCGGGAAAAAAGATGATGCGGTAATACTGAAGCTCATGGCCCAGTGTTATGAGCGTATTGGCGATAATTCAACTGCGCGGTTTTGTCTTGAAGAAGCACTCCGCCGGGAACCGTCCCTGACCGGTATCAGGGAACTACAGCGGCGGCTTGGCCGCTGAACAACACCCGAGGGAGGGAGTCATGATTCGAATAAAAAACGCGAAACAGATAGACGGAATTCGGCGCTCTTGCCGCCTGCTTGCCCGATTGTACCGGGAACTCGTGCCTGCCATTCAGGCAGGAATGACCACGGCTGATATCGACAAACTATGTGTAGATTTCATCACCGGAAACGGAGGCACCCCTGCCTG
>CAZQEF010000366.1:0-1978 GCA_964592325.1 uncultured Treponema sp.
ATACTCTCTTCGATTACGACCGGGCCGAACGATTTGCCCTTGAATTCGCGTTGAACCACTATGGACATTCAGGCCCGTTTGACGAGCTTCTCGCGACGTACCGGCACATTAACGGCAGGCTCTGGAAGGAGTTTGAGAAAGGAACGATAACCAAGGAAGCATTGAGGACGGAACGATTTTCGCGTTTGTTCACGGTACATGGCCTCAAGTACGATGTCGATGGTTTCAGCGAGCGGTATCTTGAACTGCTGGCGAGCGGTAGTTTTCTTATTCCCGGCGCGGAGGAACTCTGCACACGGCTGAGCGGGAACCGCACCCTCGTCATTGTGACGAATGGAATCCGGGACGTGCAACTTCCGCGCGTTCAGGGCTCCCCGCTGCGCCCGTTCATACAGAGCATAGTCGTCTCGGAGGAAGTTGGCGTGAATAAACCTGACCCGCGGATCTTCGAACACGCGCTCCGGAAAGCCGGACACACCGACAAGGACTCGGCCCTGATGGTAGGCGACTCGCTTACGTCGGACATCCGCGGCGGTAATAATTTCGGTATAGACACCTGTTGGTTTAATCCGCATAATTTATTGAACACAGGCGATATTACACCGACGTATGAGATTGGCGCGCTGGAAGAACTGGAAAGAATTGTGTAAGGAAACTATGGATTATATTCTTGAAACGGAACGCTTATACCTTCGGGAACTGACACCCCGCGACCGGGATGATCTGGCAATCATTCTCTGTGACCCGGAATCGATGGTCTACTATCCCGCCCCGTTTACCATTCAGAGGGTTGAAGACTGGATTACCTGGAACATAGAGAACTACAAACAATACCGTCACGGACTCTGGGCCGTTATTCTGAAAGAAAATGATGTATTCCTGGGGGATTGCGGGATCACCATGCAGGATATAGATGGGGAACTACTCCCGGAACTGGGGTATCACATTAATAAAAAGTTTTGCGGCAACGGGTATGCAACAGAAGCTGCCGCAACCTGCATGAAGTACGCTTTAAATACACTGGACTACCAATCCCTTTTTACGTATACAAAGCATGACAACATTCCTTCGCGACGGGTCGCTGAAAAAATCGGCATGACCTTCGTCAAGTATTTTGACAAGGTGGTACAAGGAACGGCCGTTACCGAGATATTATACCGAAAAGACCGGGAGGATGTATCATGACCATACGAAACGCCGAAGAACGGGACTTCCCCGCCGTTTCACATCTCTTTTGGGAAAGCGACAACTTCCACGCGGAAAACCTCCCCTACATATATGAAATAACAAGCAAACCGTTTCGCACCGAAGAATACTTTTGCGAACTCATTGCCAATCCGGACGGGTTGTTCATCGTGATTGAAGATAGCGATGAAGTACTCGGTTTTGCCTATGGATATAGAGAGCAAAAGGGATTCCTTCCCATTCACAAGAAGCGAACCTTCTTTTTCATTGACAACATCGTCGTACGAAAGGATCACCAAGGATCGGGACTGGGCTCACAGTTGATGGACCGGATCATTGCAGAATGCCGGGATCGGAAATATTCCGACATCATGCTGAATGTATATTCATTCAATACCGGCGCCATCGCCCTCTATGAGAAGAAAGGTTTTGCAGAGTTGACCAGGGATTATATTCTTCCCTTGTAACCTTCTTGCCGGACATACAAGCAATCGAAATACGTGCCCCGATACAGGAGATGCAGTACATGAAACGATTATTCCTGGCCTCATATTTTACCGCCGTTGCCAAACGGGTTCCTGAATTTCTTGATGAGGATTATTCCGGCAAGACCGTAACCTTCATTCCTACCGCCAGCAATGTAGAAAAAATGGATTTCTTTGTCGCGTCCGCAAAAAAGGCGTTCCGAAACCTCGGGAAAGTCGTCGATGAACTCGATGTTTCACGTGCATCCCGGGCAGAGATTGAAACAAAACTCCGTGACAACGCGTATATCTATGTTTCCGGCGGAAAC
>CAZQEF010000367.1:0-1976 GCA_964592325.1 uncultured Treponema sp.
CTGATGCTCTGACATATACATTCCTTAAATACGAAGCAATATTTTTTTTCCTATACCGGGATACCCCTTGAGTACTATTTTTTCCCCGTCTCCGGTAAGCAATACCCCGCTATACGTCCCATACACGGTATGATAATCAGTTCTCAGGACAAAAGCGCTCAGCTTGCGGGGAGAGTCGGAAACAGGGGTAAAAATGAGATCAACCATACTTTCCGTATCCTGGATTATCCATTCTCCGCTTACCCCAAAGGGTCGTGTTATCCTGACCGGAGGAAGCGGCCAGACCCGTCCGTCGACAAACAGTACATTATCATTATACTGAAAATCTTCGCGCGTTACCGAATTTCCCAGCTGAAATGACACGATTTTGCCATTAAGCCGTCCCAGCCCGATCATGGTGCTCATCTTGGTCCGCAACGAAAAATATGCCTTTCGCACGTCAAAAAAGCCGACACCTCCGGCACGGGTAATGTGATGATCATCAAATCCTGTCCCCAGCCAGCCATGTAAAACCGAAGTAGCCTGATACGACGCCAGACAGCGCCTCCGAACCCGGTAGGGAAGCAGGGAAGACAACTCACCGGTTCCCTCCGCGGAAAGATCCATTTCAAAACGGCCTTCACAGGGCGGACGCGATACCGACCCTATAAAATCAAAATCAGCATGAATAAGTTTTCTCTGAAGTCTTGTGTGAATTCTGGTATACCGCTTGAGAGACCGGCAGGCGGTTATATTATTGTTCAGATTCATGGGAAAATTGATTATCCCCGGGGGCACCAGACGGCGGTATGCAATACGGTGCCGTGTTTTACGATTCCACAGCGTTGTTTCCATAAAAGAAAAATATCCGGCATGGAAAAATTCGATCTCACCGATATTTCGTGCGTCACAGAAGACAAAACGCATTATTCCCATAATACGGGTATCGGTAACAAACTCCGGAACGGGAAGATTCCCGAAGGGCCGTTTCATGCCGCGGATATCAAACTTTTCAAATGGCCCCGAAAACGATCCAAACTCCGGTACTCCGGAAACAACGGGTCTTTCAGGCGCGGGAGATATCTCTCTTGTGTACAAAACCACCTCGCAGGGCAAATTATAGCATTGATTGCGCTTGCGGAACAGCACCAAGTCGGCGTATGATTTTTCCATGAGCATATCACTGTATTCACTCGGAGCCGCCGAAGAAGTTACCGGCTCAAAGCATGTACTCGAGGTTGACGGGCGCGCCATTTTAATTGACTGCGGCGCCTTTCAGGGCCGACGCGCGGAGGCGGATCAAAAGAACCGCGAGTTCAAGGTACCGATAGACAAACTGGAGGCTGTTGTTCTTACGCATGGACACTATGATCACAGCGGTCTGTTACCGCTTCTGGGGATAAACGGATACAACGGCAACATTTACGCAACCCCGGGTACTCGAGATATCGCCAATCTTATTCTGATGGATTCCGCCAAAATACAGGCACGGGATGCACAATACCTGGCGAAACAGGCTTCCCGGAAAGGGGAATCATTCAACTGGGAACCGCTTTTTAACGAAAAACAGGCTATCGCCGCCACAAACCAGTTTATTACCGTCTCCTACAATCGTCCCGTCTGGGTTGCAGACGGCATCAAGCTCGAGTTTTTTGATGCGGGTCACATTCTCGGCTCTGCCATGGCGGTTTTTACGGTAACCGACGCGGACCACAACACCGTTCGAATCGCATACACCGGCGATCTTGGCCGCAAAGGAAAGGCGATAATCCGGGATCCGTCCATTCTTCCCCCGATTGACTACATAATTCTTGAAAGCACCTACGGAGACCGCCTTCATGAAACAACCAACGATGCCCTTGAAAAACTTGCGGATGTAGTGCTCAAAGCGGTCAAGACAAACGGGAAAATCATAATTCCGGCCTTTGCGGTGGAACGGACACAGGAAATCGTGTATTACCTGCACTGGCTTGTTGATCAGAAAACCATCCCGCAGA
>CAZQEF010000368.1:0-1963 GCA_964592325.1 uncultured Treponema sp.
CAGCACTCTTTTGATATCAAACGCCGTCAGGCCCATGGTGGCTGCGAACAGGGCTAGCCATAAACCGCCGAGAATCATTGTAGCAACAAGGGCAAATACCGTGCGGGCCATACCGAACCGTGATCCGCCGAAGGCAAAATACAGATAATCCCGGAGCCAGGATGAAAACGTGATATGCCATCGCCGCCAGAAATCCGTAACGGAAAAAGAAATATACGGGCGGTTGAAGTTGTCCGGCGTGGAAAAACCAAGAAGAAGGGCAATACCGATTGCCAGATCGCTGTATCCGGAAAAATCAGCGTAAATGACGGCGGAATATCCTGCCGTGGCAAGAAAAACTTCGATGGTATTGAACAGGGATGGATCGGCCAGAACCGGATCAACAAGCAGAGTCGAGATGAAATTCGCCGCGACCATCTTCTTGAAAAGGCCGGAAACAATAAGCGCCGAAGCCCGGTCAAAGCGGATGGGGCGGGAGCCAGGTTCTATACCCGCGGAAACCGCAGGTTCAATCTGCGGAAGAAAATCTCCTGCGTGAACAATGGGACCTGAGGCAAGCTGTGGAAAAAACGAGATGTAAAGCATGATGTCGGCAAAGCTTTTCACCGGTGGTATCTTGCACAGGTATACATCGAAAACATAACTCATGCCCTTGAATGTGTAAAAGGAAATACCCACGGGCAGGAGCACGGAGATAACAGGCAGTGCAAAGGGAGCGGAAACGGATGCATCCGCTGATGATGAAAAATAACTCACCAGGGCATTAACATGTGCTGCAAAGGTTGTATAGTATTTGAAGAAACCCAGAAGCAGGATGTTGGCTATGACTGAAAGAACCATGAAGAGCTTTCGCCACAGATGATCTTTATTGATACCTACCAGATATCCAAACGCGAAATTGATCCCTGTTGAAAACAGAAGCAGAAAACAAAACCGCCAGTCCCATGCTGCATAGAACAGGTAACTGGCGGCTATAAGGAATATTTTGCGGTCAGTCTTTCGCCGGAAGATATACCAGAAACCGGCGAAAACCGCGAGAAAGAAACACGCAAAGGTGAAGGTGGGAAAAATCATCCCGTTCAGGATTGCGTATCAAGCATGAGTTCGTCAATAGGTTTGCCGGCGGGAACCATCGGTAAAACCATCTCGTCGATATCCATGGTACTGTCTATGACCGCGGGTTTGCCCGAAGCAAGCGCGGCCTCAAACGCGGCAATGAACTCTTTCTCGTCATTCGCGCGGTAGCCGGCGATGCCGAATGCCTCGGCGAATTTGACAAAATCCGGCGCGGCGGCATCGAGTGTCGTTGCTGAATACCGTTTGTCATAGAAAAGGGTTTGCCACTGACGAACCATACCGAGCGTCCGGTTATTCGCGATGATGATGATTATGGGAAGGTGATGGATCGCGATTGTAGCAAGCTCGTTCATGTTCATGCGGAATGACCCGTCGCCGGCAACGTGTATCACCTTGCGTTTGGGCGCAGCGAACTGCGCGCCTATTGCCGCGCCGGTTCCATAACCCATGGTTCCGAGTCCGCCGGAGGTGAGAAAGGTCCGGGGTTTCGCGAAGGGATAGAACTGGGCAACCCACATCTGATGCTGACCGACTTCGGTCGTGATGATCGCGTCGTCCCCTACCCGCTCATGAACCGCTTCCAGCACAAATTTCGGATGCAGGGCGGTTTTCTTCGAGTACATGGGAGGGACATGCGATTTCCACTTGTCAATGTGCTCATTCCAGTCCGAACGGGAGCGGCTTTTAACCCGTTTTACCAGCTCGGCAAGAATCGTGCGTATATCGCCCTTCAGACAGGCCGCCGTACGGATATTCTTGTTTATCTCGGCCGGGTCAATATCAATCTGAACAATTTTGGAGTCCCGTGCGAACTTTGACGGATCCGAGATGACCCGGTCGGAAAAGCGCGCGCCGATCGCGACCAGAAGATCGCATTTGTTGGCCG
>CAZQEF010000369.1:0-1958 GCA_964592325.1 uncultured Treponema sp.
ACCTCTATCCCCACAGTTACCGGGAGCACTGGATTCCCCAGCAGTATCTGCCGGATACCCTTTCCGGTCGCGTTTTTTTCAATCCTTCAGAACAGGGATACGAAGCAACCATCCGCTCCGATGTGCTCACCCGCCGGGAGCTGCAGCTGACAGCACTGCTTGAAAGCCGCGTGGATGCCCCGGGTGAATTACTGACTTTCAGCCCCGGAGATTCACGCCGGGATGAATGGACCCGGCGTATCGATTCGGGCAGGACAAAAAGCCTTCGCGCAATCCGGGACGCGTTGACCGCGGAAGCCGGCATCCTCCGGCACAGCCGGATACTCGTGTGCGCCGCCGACGACGGACTGCTCGTATGGGATATTCTCCGGCGGGTTCCGGAAGGCCGGCTGGCCGCCGTGTGCCGGTCAGAGGAATCCCGTGCCATACTCGAGCAATATGCCTCGTCCCTGGACGAACTGGAAAGGCCGGTGTTCTCCGTTGCTCCCGGCGGCATTCCCGAATCGGGAACATTTGACCATCCCTTTGACCGCATATTTGCGCGTGACCCCGGTGCAAGCCCGGAAAGCATCAAACAGTTTGTCGAATCCGTTATTCCGTTTGCCGCGCCCGGGGGCAGAATACTGTTTTCCGTACGAATCCCGTCAATGGGGATGCGCCTTTCCTCCTTAATTGAAGAAACAAAACTTAAAACTGCCGTTGAAGAAGCGGAAAAAGCATTTTTCGATGACGCGGACAACCCGCTGTTCTCATGGGGCATACCCGCTCTCGAGCAGGCACTCTCAACAAAAGGACAAACAGTCCATTGTGATACACTTCAGCTTTCCGGCCCCCGCAGACCGACACAGGCTGATATCGCGCGCTGGTTCGACCCCGAAACGTCTCCTTACGGAGCCATGCTGGTATCGCATCTTTCTGAACAAAATCTAACCGCCTTCCGCAGGGGTATTGAACAGCGCTTTGCGGCCGGACCGGCCGAATGGCACACAACAGCAGCAGTTTGCAGAATCGATTTGTAATTTTCATTATGTTTGTAACGGTTGACGCATTTGTCTGTGTTATACTTGTATTACCATGTATACCAAGTGAGGAGGCCATCTTTGAAAGTCTTCAACGCCGCCGCTCCGGCGGTTCTGGCTGTTGCGCTGGTACTGCTTGTATCCTGCGCCAGCGCGCCCTATGTCCAGAAAGAGAATTCGGTTCTTGAACTCATCGAGCTGGTGAACGAAGGCGGAATAACCGGAATTGACGGACTCGTCATGGCGCCGTTCGTACTCGATACGGAGACACTGTATCTGGAAAACGATATCACCACATTATGGGATAATCTTTACCGGAACGGATTTGTCATGACCGATGCGCAATTCGTTCGGGCAGAACCGGTAACTCCTGAATCCTACAAGCTCTTCGCCGACACCTTTGACATGAAAAATTTCTTTGACCATTATACCGGTAAAGATACGTCGCTGGTGACCGTTGATACCCGGGAAGGACAATACTACTTCCTTCTCGAACGGCCGGTACGGGGATATCCCCGCATCCGCGGAATACGGGGGCCGATCAAATGAAAAAAATCCTGACAGCATCAATTATTCTGGCTCTGTTCCTGTTGACGCCCCTTTGCGCGGACAAGGCCCTGGTGGAATATGTGGAAGGTTCAGCCCAAATCCGCTCGTCGTCAGGCAGCCAGAGACCGGTCGATTTCGGAAGCACCGTGACCTACGGAGAATCTGTCCTTACCGGCCGCGACGGAACCGTGGAAATGACCCTGCAGAACGGCAGCCGCATCCGTGTGGCGGAAAACTCGGTATTCACCTACACAAACACCGGCTCCGGTTCCGATAGCCGCCCGGTATTCGCCACCACCGCCGGAAGGGTGTCATATAAACTTCAGCGGGGGGCCGGCAGATCGCCCGTTATCCAGACAAACAGCATGGTCGCCGGCGTCCGCGGAACCG
>CAZQEF010000370.1:0-1936 GCA_964592325.1 uncultured Treponema sp.
AGAGCTGGGATTCGCCTTTTATCAGCAGTATACGGACGGCCAGACTGCACAGTTCGCGGAAATATGGGAAAAAGCTTCTGCGGATGGGGCCCAGATTCTCAAACTGGAAGCAAAAAGGGAGAAAATTCTGGATGAGCTGGCTTCCGCCGGTGCACTGCAGCGCATGATGCTGCAGTTGAAACTGGGTACAACCGACTCCGCAATAACACAACACCGCGAAAAGATGATGCGTATTCTTGCCGATGGCGCACAGCGTCTGGTGGAAGAGGGTTCTCTTGAGAAGTGTCTGGAGGCCGGTGAGCTGGATGATCAGTTTGGACGGATCATGCAATCCATACGTGATACTGCCGGAAAACAGCGCGATCTTGATGAGCGCAGGAACTCCCTGCAGGAAGAAAAAGAACGGCTGACGGGCTCTCTGGAGAAACAGGGCGCGGCGGAGAATCCTTCCCGCCGTATTGATGCCCTGCATGCGAAGATACGGGATACGGACCACAGAATAACCATGCTTTCCATTATGGCTGCGCGTGATTTCTGTGATATGGCCATGAACGAAGACGGTGATCGCATCACGGAAGAAAGCGCACTGGTGAAAGAACAGGGGCAGCCGCTGGAGCAGGTCGCTTCGCTTCGCGCAGAGATTTCCAATACACGAAAAAACATCGAAGTACTGGAATCGGAACTTAAGATAGGTACGCTTGATCGTACCATTGGCAACATCGAACGGTCTTTATCAGAATTCGAGAAGAAGATAAAACAATACCAGGATCAGATTGAAGCGATGGAAAAAACCCGGGAAGATACCATTCGTGAACGGGACAAGCTGAACGAGTATCGCGATTCAATCCGCAAGTCTCTCAGGTAGTATTCCTCGTGACGCGTGACGATTTTGTTTTTTTTTGATACACTTGATCCGTTATGGCAAAAAAAACTTCAGAATATGATGAATCGAAAATAAAGACGCTGAGCTCTCTTGAGCATATCCGGCTCAGAACGGGTATGTATATCGGACGGCTCGGGGACGGCTCAAATCCGGATGACGGAATTTACATTCTGGTCAAGGAAGTCATTGATAACTCCATTGATGAGTTCATCATGGGAAACGGCAAACGGATTGATATTCAGCTCAAGAACAACAAGGTTACCGTACGGGATTACGGGCGGGGCATTCCGCTCGGCAAGGTCGTTGAGTGTGTTTCAGTTATCAATACCGGCGCCAAATACAATGATGATGTATTCCAGTTTTCCGTGGGACTGAACGGAGTGGGAACCAAGGCGGTGAACGCCCTCTCCAGCTGGTTTCGGGTTGTATCAGTCCGTGACGGAAAATGTGCCGAAGCCATCTTTGAACGGGGAGTGCTTGTTTCACAGCGGACGGGGAAAGTCAAACCCGATGTGAAAAATGGAACGCTCGTGGAGTTTATCCCCGACGATGAACTGTTCACTGAATATGAATTTTCACTTGAATTCCTCCAGAGGAGGATCTGGAATTACGCATATCTGAACACCGGGCTGACCCTTGTTTTTAACGGGGATAAGTATGTATCCCAGAACGGTCTTCTTGACCTGCTTGAGGCGGAGATGGGTTCCAGCAGTCTGTATCCCATGGGATATTACAAGGGAAAACAGCTCGAATTTGCATTTACCCATTCAAACAATTACGGTGAGAACTATTTTTCATTTGTGAACGGCCAGTACACGTCTGACGGCGGAACACACCTTTCCGCGTTCAAGGAAGGCTTTCTCAAGGGAATAAACGAATACTTCCGCAAGAGCTTTAAAAGCGAGGATGTCCGTGAAGGTACCGCGGCGGCGGTTGCGGTAAAAATACAGGCCCCTGTTTTTGAAAGCCAGACAAAGAACAAACTCGGTAATACCGAGGTTCGAACCTGGATTGTGAACGAAACAAAGTCTGCGGTCGATGACTGGCTTCACA
>CAZQEF010000371.1:0-1928 GCA_964592325.1 uncultured Treponema sp.
GCCGGTCGCGAGGGCAATGAGGTTGTTCGGGCCCGGCGTGAAGCCGGAAACGATGGAGAACGAGACGAATCCCGCGAGCAGCGTGTAGTTCATTGCGTGCTCCTTTTTGCCGGTAGCTCCGGTACGGACTTCCATGATACGTAAGGGTGCGCCGGGTTTCAAGGGGGTGCGGGCTGACCGGGCCGCGCTCCGGCTGGTTATGCTCTTGACGGGAATCGCGAGCGGGCGTACACTATCGGCATGTTTAACGCGGACACAATTCAGATTGTACTTTCCTTCCGGTCCGGCGCCACTTTGGCAGTCGACGGGAGAGGTGTGTCCGCAGCGGATACCGGCGGCTGGAGGTTTGTGCACGCGATATGACGCGCGCATGAGCGCCTTCTGTTCCGGTGAAAACCGCGGACACCTCGACTGAACTCGGGGTTTCCGCGGTTTTTTTATTTTCCGCCTCCCCGGGTTTCCGGCCGGTTTGTGTCCGCGAACTTTGAGGGAGAACATCATGATAGAAGCATTAAATATTACCAAACACTATGGAGCCGACGCGGTTCTTTCGGGTGCGGACGTGCGTATCGCACCGGGGGAGAAGGTGGGTATCGTCGGGCGGAACGGCGCGGGGAAGACGACCCTCGTACGGATTCTTGCCGGAGAGGATGAAGATTTTAAGGGTACTGTGCGCCGGGGTAGCGGGGCAACCCTTGCCAGCGTACCGCAGCATTTTCCGGTGAAGGACATGACGGCGATTGACTATATGGTGGAACCGGTCGCGGTACAGCGCCGCGAACTTGCCGCGCTCGAAGAGAAAATGGCCGGTGCCGAGGGCCGTGAACTTGAACGGATCCTGGATACGTACGGTGAGCTCCGCACGGAGTATGATTCAGGCCCTGGCGATGAAGCGGAGTCCCGCGCGCTCGGGTACCTGGAAGGGCTTTCCCTTGGCGCTTCCGCTGACACGCCGCTTGCCGCCCTCTCCGGAGGGGAACGGAACATCCTCGCTCTGGGACGCGCCCTTCTTTCCCGACCCGATGTCCTTGTTCTCGACGAACCGGGGAACCATCTGGACATGTGGGGACTTGCCTGGCTCGAGCAGTTTGTGCGCGAGTATCCCGGCGCGGTTATCGTCATTTCGCATAACCGGTATCTTCTGGACCGTATCTGCTCGCGCATCATTGAGGTTGATGAGGGAAAGACGGCGTCTTTTACCGGGAACTATTCGGCGTACCGGATTGAAAAACTCCGGAGCGCGGTGTCAGGAGAGATGGCGGCGCGTGCCGATGAGAAGAAGATTGCCCGGCTTGAGGCGGTGGTCAAGAAGTTCGCGGACATCGCCCGACGGACGGCCGATCCCGCCTGGGGCCGGCGCCTCCGCGCGCGGCGGACGCATCTTGAAAAGACGAAGGAGACGGCGCGGGAAAAGCCGAAGAATCCGGTTGCGTCGTTTTCGGTCTCGTTCGATACCGACGCGTCACGCGCGAATATTGCACTCAAGGTGGCGGATCTGTCGTGCGCGTTCGGAGAGCGGGTGCTGTTTAAAGATGTTTCCCTGACGATCGGTACCGGCGAGCGGGTGGCACTTGTGGGCGCGAACGGTTCGGGAAAGTCGACCTTTCTCCGCGAGGTGCTCCGTCTGCACGCGGCGCAGGATCCGTCGGTGTTTATCGGACCGAGCATGACCGTGGCATACTGTTCACAGCACGCGGAAGGGCTTGACCGCTCGGCGACCATCCTCGACGTTTGCATTGACGCCGGCGCTATGACAGCGGAGGATGCGCGGAAAGCCGTCGCGCCGTTTCTGTTTTCTCGCGAGTCACTCGGTCAGACGATCGGCTCGCTTTCCGGCGGGGAGCTTAACCGGCTGCAACTTGCGCTTGCCGGGCTCCGCAAGGCGAACTTCCTCATTCTGGACGAGCCGACGAATCACCTCGACATCC
>CAZQEF010000372.1:0-1926 GCA_964592325.1 uncultured Treponema sp.
CTGCCGAAAGGGGTAAACGCTGCTCATCCTGATGCAGGCATTCGCTGCAGACAAACCCTTCTTCGAATGGCGAGTAGAATACTACTCCATTTTTCCCTGATAATCCAGCACCGCAGCGGATACAGCTGTCACATTCAGGACAGAGTCCGGCTCCGGAAAGTATCCGCCACAGGAAACGGAGAAGGCCAAGGCGGCATTCAGTTTCGTCAGATACGGCAATGCCGTCCAGAAAAGCATTGATCAGTGTCCAGTCCTGCAGTCCGTGTGAACGGGTTACCAGCTCGGTGCAAAGCGAAGCGCACCAGGTTCTTGTCAGGTTTTCGCGCAGGCCTTCCCGCCAGGCATGGACATCAAAATCAGTTATTTTAACGAGATTCCTGACAGGATCGGTATAGAGCCAGGCGGTTCCGGTTTGCCAGGGGGAAACGCGTGAGCGCAGACGACTTTTGGGCCCGCCAAAAACAGCAGCCTGGACAAGCCCGTTTTCCGGCGTAAAGAGCAATGCGCTTCGATGTCCTTCTCCAAAAACAGACAGTGAAAGTACGAGCGATTCAGTTCGCCAGGAACGGTTTTCCATGAATGTATAATGAAGCAGGCAAAACATACTGTCAATCGAAGAAAAACATTGACATGCGGCAAAAGCCGTAGTTAGGTGGTATGTGGAGGATAGTATATGGAAAAATTCAAGACAATCCCCTGTCTTTTCAGGAACCGTGTTATGGCGCATCCGGAGATCATGGTGCAGGCCTGGCGCGGCCAGGACGGAAAATTTATTACCCGGACCTACGGTGAATTATATACTGACGTTCTTGATTTTGCCGTTGCGCTTCACGGTCTCGGAGTGACCCGTGGTGACCATGTCGGTCTTATCGCAGACAATCGCAGGGAATGGCTTATTAGTGACCTGGCCATTCAGACTCTTGGCGCCGCGGATGTTCCCCGGGGCTGCGATTCCATGGAAAAGGAGATTGCCTTTATCCTTTCCACCACGGAATGTCGCCTTACCATAGCAGAGAATGCGCATCAGCTGAAAAAAATTCTTGCCGGAAAAAAAGACATCAAAACACTTGAAACCGTCATTCTCATGCAGGAGCCCTCGGCAGATGATCTGAAAGAAGCAAAAAAAGCTTCGATTGCACTTCTGTTCTTCGGAGCGGTCCTTGAAAACGGACGGACAACGCGAAACGGAGAAACTTCTTTTATCAATTCAGAAATGGACGCTGGAACTCGCGAAGATATTGCCACCATCATCTTTACTTCGGGAACAACCGGAGAGCCCAAAGGCGTCATGCTCACCCAGGAAAACTACCTGTGGCAGCTGGAACGTACCCCTTATCTTTTGTACGGAGAGCCGGGTGATGTCTGGCTTTCGGTGCTTCCGGTATGGCACAGTTTTGAACGTCTCATGCAGTATGTTGCAATGGAACGCACCAGTGCCCTGGTATATTCAAAACCGCTCGGTGCGGTCATGCTCCCGGATATAGCCCAGATGCGTCCGCATATCATCCCCGGTGTTCCCCGTCTCTGGGAAGCGCTTGCTACCGGAATCCTCCGGACGGTCCGCAAGGAAGGCGGTGTCAAGAAGGCCCTCTTCATGTTCTTCCTCGGCGTCGGGAAAAAGTACTGCTGGGCACGGGACCATGTATTCGGTCGGGTCGCCCGTTTTACTCCCCGCATCCGCATCCTTGATACGCTCGTCGGCATCATCCCCTGGCTTCTGCTCATCATTCCGCGTTTTCTTGGTGATCTTCTCGTATACCGCAAGGTACGGGCAAAGATGGGCGGCCGGCTCCGCCTGTGCATTTCCGGCGGCGGCGCGCTTCAGCCGCAGATAGACGAGTTCTATCAGGCAATCGGCGTACGGATAATCGAAGGATACGGGATCACTGAAACCGCTCCCGTTTTGTCGTTCCGCAACCAGTACCG
>CAZQEF010000373.1:0-1916 GCA_964592325.1 uncultured Treponema sp.
TTCATGGTCATAAACGCTTCCATGTCAACCGCATTCGGAATGACTACCGAGGGAATGTTGGGAAGCATGAAGTCTTTCTTGAAATAATCCCGGGCTTTTGTTGATACATTGATGAATGCGTAGAATTTCTTGTAGAGCCGTTTGACAAGTTTTCTGACTGCCTTGACCGGAATGAGACGTGCCATGGGCAGATAGAAATTGTAAAAATCTTCCCACATGGTGTGAGTTGTAGCAATGGTCGGAATGTGCATGGCTTTCCCGACGCTTTTGGCCGCGTGGGCAATGTAGAATTCGGTATGGCTGTGGATTATATCGATATCATGACTGCGGAGAAATTCCATTACCTTGCGTTTCTGGGGAAATGCTATGAATTCATTGGTTCCGAGTCCAAGCGGGATTGCCCGCGCACGGAATACGTTGGGGTCGTCAGGTCGCGTTTTGCGTGATTCCGGACTGTTTTCTACTGTCACGATTACCACATGATGTCCCATGGCTTCGAGCGCCTTGCGTGACTGGACCATTACGGTTACCACGCCGTTCTTTGCCGGCAAATAGCTGTCTGAAAACAGGGCAATATTCATACCGGTCAGTATAGCCTGCCCCTGACGGTTTGTAAATCGCATCAGAAATGATTTATTCCCTTGTTCATTCTCCTGTAAGGATTTATACTTAAGTCCCAATATGAAGCAGCGAATAGCCTTCCTCTATCTGAACACCGGTGGCGGCCATGTCGCACCTGCCCGGGCTCTTGCCCGGGGCCTTGAAGAATCCTATACCGATACGGCGGAACCGTTTCTGGTAAACGGATTCACCGAAAAAATGCGGTTATGCCGTTATTTTTTCGAGAATGGATACCGGGTTTCCTCGAATTATTTTGAAGCGGGATATGTCCTGTTTTATCGTGTAACCGAGTACCCGGCAGCAATCCGTTTTGGCAATTATTTTGTTTCGATTCACGGGCTTCGCAACATGATGCGCATGCTACGGGAAAACCGCATTACGAAAGTGGTATGTATTCATGAAATACTCATAATCATGGCCCGGCAGGCGATTGACCGGGTTGATCCGTCAATTCCGCTCATAACCATGGTTACCGATCCCTTTACTGCGCATGGTTTATGGTTTTACGAGAAAAACAATGATCTGATTGTTTTTTCGGAGAAGTTGCGCAAAGAGGCAACAGAGCGGTATGGCCATGATCCGGATCGTGTGCATGCCTTTCCGTTTATTCTTTCACGTTCCTTTGACCGGCCGTATACCCCGGAGGAAGTACGGCAGGCAAAAGACCGCCTGGGGATTCCCTCTGACCGGAAAATATTGCTTATAGCCGGTGGGGGAGAAGGCCTCAAGAGCGCCGACCGGATTGTCGCGTCATTTTTGCGGAGAAAGCGGCCGGAACTGCTCATTGTTGTGTGCGGCAGAAACAAGATACTGCGCATGCAGGTTTCTACCATGGTCGATGTAACGCGGGCGAAAAATGTCCGTGTCTACGGATTCGTTCCGTTCATGGCTGATCTTCTCAATTGTGCCGACTGCATCATTACCAAGGGGGGCGCTTCCACCGTCATGGAAGTACTGTCGGTCGGGAAACCGGTTATTTTTTCAACATTCATACGGGGACAGGAACTCGGCAACGTGCTCTACGCGGTCCACAATGGAGCCGGGTTATACATAAAAAAACCGCGGGAAATACTGAAACGTGCCGCCGAGATTCTCGATAATCCGGAAATGGCACAGAACATGCGCCGGAATGCGCTTCGACTGGGAATTCGTAATGGCCTTGATGAGGTTCTGTCGTTCATACATTCTTTCAAATTATCCGGTAAACAGCCTTGAGCAGCCGGAAAAACTGGGTTATAGTGACGGTGCGCCATTCAGAAACGCACAGGAAGATCGGAAAAAGAGGACAGGACAGG
>CAZQEF010000374.1:0-1911 GCA_964592325.1 uncultured Treponema sp.
AAATACACCGGCGGAACCGTTTTCCACATCTTCCTGGGAGAAGCAATCCGGGACTGGGAATCGTGCCGGGATCTGGTAAAGGCCGTGGCGTCAAACTATCGTCTGCCCTACTTCTCCGTGTCGCCGACCTTTTCCGTATGCCCCATTCATGGGTATCTTGATGGTGAGCACTTTGAGTGCCCCACCTGCAGGGCGGAACGCGAGGAAATGCTCGCAGAACGGCTTGCAAGTCTGGAAAAAGAGAAGAACACCGTCGCAGGCGGCAAGAACTGAATGGAACCGGCAGTTTGCCGGAGACAGATATAAAAAACCCTGGGAGGGGAGAAAATGAGAACGTTACAGCAAATTGAAGCAGACATTGCCCGTGTCAAGGAAGATCTCCGGGACGTACACGGGACCACAACCGAAGTATACGCGCGTATCGTGGGGTACTATCGTTCCGTACGGAACTGGAACCGCGGAAAACGCGAAGAATATAATCACCGAAAACTCTTTGTTGCCGACACCGGGTCAATAGAGAATCATCTGCCCGAGAATATGAAGAAAAACACCGTACCCGCCGACGCGCAGAAGATCGCCGGTTCCGTTACCCCGGAAGCCGCAGACGGAAGCATTTCCCGCTACGAGCTGTTTGTGCGAAAAACCTGCCCCAATTGTCCGCCGGTAAAAGAATGCTGTTCACATCTTCCGTTCTCGGGAGAACAGATTGATGTGGATACAGATGCCGGTCTTGAAAAGGCACAGAAATACGGCGTATTCTCCGCGCCAACCGTTATCTTCTTCGACGAGGCAGGCCACGAAGTATCCCGTGCCCATTCAGCCCGTGAAATTCATGCACAGGTTTCGGCCGCGGAAGGAACGCTCGCATGAGAAGTCTTCGGGTTGGTCTTCAAAAGACCAGCCTGGTGAATTTTCCCGGCAAGGTATGCGCGGTTGTATTTCTTCCCGGCTGCAACCTGCGCTGCCCGTACTGCCATAACGGCGAACTTGCCGCCGCCAGCATTGCCTCGGGACCCAGAGGCGAAACCGAAAACGAATACATTTCCCTCGAAGCTGTCTTTGAACATCTTGAAAAGCGGAAAAAAGTGCTCGGCGGTCTTGCCATTACCGGAGGAGAACCGCTTCTGTCGCCGGCACTGGAAATCTGCATACGCAAAGCACGTGAACTTGGACTCAGCGTAAAGATTGACACAAACGGAACGCTTTCCGACCGTCTCGAAACACTTCTTGCCGACAACAATCTCCGCCCGGACATGATTGCGATTGATTTGAAGACGTCGCCCGAACGCTATGGCGAACTTACCGTTGAAAGCGCAGCCGGGGAACGCGCTGCCGCCGAACTCCGGCGCAGCCTCGCCATTCTTGCCGGTGAAGTCCGCGCCGGAACGCTGTCTGTTGAATACCGTACCGTCCTCGTTCCCGATCTGGTGACCGAAACCGAAATAACCGCCATGGCCGCGCTTCTGCCGCCAAAGGCGAACTGGCAGCTGACCGCTTTTGTGCCGGGCAACTGCCTCGATCCCGCCTGGAATGAGCGGGAACCGTATCCGCCTTCAGAGAAAGACCGGCTCTTCCAATATGCGAAGAGCCTTGTTCCGACAGTCACCTTCCGGTAAAGTTTTAATCACCAAACAGTACGTCCGTAATACCGGATATCATTATAATCGGAACAATTTGCGCAAGGTCGCTTTTTTGGTAACCCGGTAATGCAGATAGAAAAAAAATCCGGCCACCGGGAGCAGGGAGACCATCACTACGACCGACCATTCAAGGGTGATCGTTCCCGAAAGATACCGGCCGAGTATGACATCAATGCCGACACACAGTACCGCCAACGCACCAAGAATAATACCGACGCAGTTCAATCCCTTTTGCTTTCAGTCCGGCGATAAAATTACCGTATGTCATTCC
>CAZQEF010000375.1:0-1909 GCA_964592325.1 uncultured Treponema sp.
GACCTTCTCGTAGCAGTACCTCTCCGGAAATTTCCCTGGGTTTGTTTTTTTCCATGTTTCGGGCGAGATTTCTGATGGCATTCAATATTGCCCTGGTGTATGCATCCCTGATTCCCCTTCCTTCCGCCGTTCTTTCTCCGGTTCCGCGCCCCCTCCCCGTATTGAACTGTATGGATTCCCAGTATGTGAGTTGACGTGAAATAGCCTCATCAACGGAGATTTGGGCCCAGCAGGTCAGCCTCGGGTAATCGGGCGAGAGAGAATCCATGGAGAATCGCGGATCGCCGCGCATGATGCTTTGTACGGGTGAAAGTGAGAACTCTTCGGCGACATTGCGTCGTACATCTGAAGGTGTATAGGTGAATCGCCATCCGCTTGACATTCCGGAGAGTATGAACCTGGCAATATCTTCGATTTCCTGAATCGGAGGAGCCTGTTCCGTTTCTGATTCGTCAAAAGAGCCGGGAACGGGTTCCAGATAGACCCATACCGGGGCGCGCAGGACGCGGGGGCTTTCGGCAAAAACAAGGAGTCCTGAGAAAAGAAAAAAAACCGCAAGGGATTTTTTCATTTTTTCAGAATCTCCGCCCGCCAAACCAGACCCGAACGGGATTTATTCCAAAGCGGATAAGGAAGTATAACCAGGAAACCCCGAAGCCTATCAGATGGGTCGCATGGGCAACACCGGTATTAACCCCGCTTACAAGCGACAGCATTTCCATTATCGCGTAGCCGAGTATGAGAACCGGGGCGGGAATGGGAATGATCGCCCAGAGATAAATAAGTGATCGCGGATAGAGAACCGCGTAGGCGAGAAGAATGGCAAAGACCGCCCCCGAAGCACCCATGAGATATATCTGTGTTACCCCGGTGGCGAGGTAGACAAGCAAAGAGAGGATGCCACAGAGCGTTCCGGAAAGAAGGTATAGCAGAAGAAATTCCTTTGATCCGATTCTTCTTTCCACGGAAATCCCGAAAAAAAGGAGTCCGAGCATGTTCAGGATAAGATGTCTCAGTCCTCCGTGGATAAACTGATAGGTAAATACCTGCCAGAACATTCCTCCGCGGGTGGCGTACAGCGGGTTAAGAGAGAGCAACAGCACAAGATTCCGGGAAGAACTTGTTAACAGGTACACCAAGAGATTAAATCCGATGAGCATGAGCGTGGCATTCCTGAATTCATACCGGAACGGTTTACGTATGGTTGTTAGTACTGACATGTAAAAAATGTACCAGCAAGAAGCTGTTCTCGGCAAGTGATAACCGGTAATACTGCTTATTTTGCAAGCGTGACCCGGTTTCTTCCTGTCTGTTTTGACTCATAGAGAGCTTTGTCCGCACGTTCAACAAGGTTTTTTGGTGTTTTGTCCGTATCGGGATTATATTCTGCCACTCCTGCAGAAATTGTCAGGGACAAGTGCTGCCCCTCATAGAGAATGTCCAGGTTTTCAATCGAACTTCGTATTCTCTCGGCGATTTTTACTGCGGCGGTATCCGGGGTGTCGCAGAGCATGACGACAAATTCTTCTCCTCCATACCGTGCGGCCATATCCTGGTTGCGTGTATTCTGTTGCACGACGGACGCAACCATCTGAAGAACGACGTCTCCGCAGGCATGTCCGTAGGTATCATTGAAACGTTTGAAGAAGTCAATATCCAGCATCAGTACGGAAAGTGGTATTTTTTGTGATTCGCTTAATTCGAGCTTCTCCATAAGAACGGTGTAGAAATAGTGCTTCAGCTTGAGGTGGGTCATCATGTCCGTTGTCGTCATTTCAATAAGCGCGGCGTTGCTTATTGCGATTGCTGCAAGGGACGCAATATTCAGAATGTGTTCCTTGTCGTAATCGGTATATGCTTCTGTGGTAATTTGCTCACCGAGAACGAGCAGCCCGTTTACATGGTTTTT
>CAZQEF010000376.1:0-1902 GCA_964592325.1 uncultured Treponema sp.
CGCCCATATCAAGGCTGTACACTTCATAGTCCCACAAAAGCTGGGGAACCTCTTTATTCGCGATACGCTGCGCGAGCCCTTCGGTGATGGCGGTTTTACCAACCCCGGCGTCACCGACGTGAACCGGGTTGTTTTTCATTCTCCGGCACAATACCTGAACCGTCCGTTCAAGTTCCTCTTCCCTGCCAATGAGCGGTTCCAGTTTTCCTTCGCGGGCAAGGGCGGTAAGTTCCACGGTATACCGTTCGAGCATGCTCTTGCGGGCAGGCCGTTGCCGGGAAGACATTTCGTCTGCAGACATTCCGTCCCCCGACGGTGCGTCCGGAGAAGACTCATCATCCATTTCCCCTGGATTACCCCGCGCTGATTCCCGCGACCGGCGTTCCTTCTCTATTTGCCGGGAAAGCGCATCGAGGCCGGACACAAACGGCTTTTCTTCCGCGAGATTGGGATCTTCCGTTATGCCTTCATCAAAAAGATCGCCCGAACTCTCTTCGGAAAGTCGCTCTCCGTCACCCATTCCGCCATGGCTGATTACCTCAAGCAGAACAAGACGGTCAAGTCCGCCGCGACGCATATAGTATGAGCAATAATTCTTGTGTTCATCGATGAGGCTCACCAGAACATCACCTATTTCAAGCACCGGTTTTTCCGCGCTCTCGCAATGAAACAACGCTCGCTGGAATACATTCTGAAAACCGACGGTCTGAAGCGGTTCTTTGCCGGTCAGTATTGGCATATTCTTGCGAAGGTATTCATCCACGCTGTCATGTATATAGGCAATATCCGCTCCGCAAAGGGACAGCAGCCGGAGCGCCGGGGGATGATCCAGTACGGCCAGAAGAATATGTTCCGGCGTTACATACTCATGCCCGCGAGTCCGTGCATCAGCCCAGGCCTGATCGAGAACCTTCTGAACAACTGTACTAATTCGTATTTTCACACTGGCTCCATAACACATCTGAGAGGAAAACCGCTGGAACGTGCCGCTTCATGCACCTGCAGAGTGCGGGTCACGGCAATGTCATGCGTATACGTTCCCACAACACCGCGTCCTTTCCGGTGTACATCCTCCATAATCACAACAGCATCTTCCTGCTTTTTGTGAAAAATCGCGATTAAAACCGCTACAACAAAATCTTTCGTTGTAAAATCATCATTGAGCAGCACCACACGGAACAATTCTGGTTCACTGATTTCATCAAATACTGCTGTTTTTCCTTCTGCTCCGGTTTGCTCTGCCATAGTACATAAAATACTGCAAAACACGCCGGGAAACAACATATAAATGACTTGAAATCCTCCCGTTTACCATGGCATTATACATCCATGATTTCTGTGGTTTCCTGGAATGTGAACGGTATCCGCGCTGCGGAAAAAAAAGGTCTGCTCGACTGGCTCGACAGGGAATCTCCCGACATCCTGTGCCTGCAGGAAACCAAGGCCCATAAGGGACAGGTCAATGAGCAACTGGTCAATCCGGTTCTTTCCTCCGGCAGCTGGAAATCATGGTGGAGTTCCGCAAAAAAAGCCGGATATTCCGGAACCGCCCTCTACAGCAAAAAGGAACCGCAAAATATCCGCACGTTCGGATATTCCGAGTTTGACGATGAAGGACGGGTCATTATGGCGGAATTCGATTCTGTCATAGTAATGTCGGCCTATTTCCCTAACTCGCAGGCAGAAGGAGCGCGACTCCCCTACAAGCTTGCTTTTTGCGATGCTATGCTGGAAACCTGCAACAAGTTCGTTCAGGACGGCAAGAACATCATTCTCTGTGGCGATTACAACATCGCGCATAAACCCATAGACCTTGCCAATCCCCGGGCCAATGAAAACAACCCCGGATATCTGCCCGAAGAGCGGGCATGGATGGATACGTTTACGGGGGAAGGATATGTG
>CAZQEF010000377.1:0-1897 GCA_964592325.1 uncultured Treponema sp.
AGGAAACCTGTACCGGCTGGGTCAAGGTGAAACTCTACAAGGGTTCGATCCGGAGCGCCGGATCCCATTCGCCCTACAGCCTCTACAACGAAAATATTGCGAGCTTTACCACCGGTGATCTCTACAACCATCATGATGCGGAAGGTTTTATCAACCTCTTCGGTTTGCCCCTCAAGGTCCGGGCGCTCATGGAGCAGGCTGCCGGGAAAGGACAGGCGGTTGACGGCAACAAGATAAAGAAAAGGCCTACGAAGTAACATGACATACCTGAAGATCTTTTTGAGCGGCATGGTAATCGGAATCGCGAACGCGATTCCGGGGGTCTCCGGCGGAACAATGGCGGTAGTGATCAACGTGTACGACCGCCTCATCGCGTTGGTCTCTCTCAACCTCAGGAAGATCTTTCGGGATCTTCCCTTTGTGCTTCTCCTGGTTGCCGGAGCGGGGACAGGAATCGTCCTGTTCGCGAAACTCATATCCGGGCTCTTTGATTCGTACCCGGTACCGACCACCTGGTTTTTCATGGGCCTCATCGTGGGCAGTATTCCCTTTATCGCCCGGAGGACCCGGGGAACCGGCTCAGTCACGGTAAAGGCGGTACTCGGAACCATTGCGGTGGTCGTGATGATTGTCACGGTTTTTTTCCGCCCGGACGAAAGTGCGGGACGGGCGCTTACCACGCTTGAACCGGCCGTTTTCCTCTTCCTTTTCATTACGTCCGTGGTTGCCGCCGCCGCCATGATCGTACCCGGTCTTTCCGGCGCGTTTGTATTCCTGATGCTCGGCGCCTACCGCACGGTAATCCGGGCGGTATCAGACGTCAATCTGCCGATTCTCCTCCCGGTTGCACTGGGAGCCGGCACGGGACTTCTGGCAGGCGCCGCCCTCATACGCTTTTTTCTTTACCGCAGACCCGACATGGTCTACGCGGTCATTCTCGGGCTTGTCGTGGGTTCGCTCGTTCCGGTGTATCCGGGACTTCCGCCCACCGTACCGCAGGGAATCGTTTCCGTCGCGGTATTCGCAGCCGGAGCCGTGCTTTCCCGGCTCTTTTCCTCAACTGAAAGGAAGGAGGGACTGTAATGACGGGATACGACGATCTTGACCGGCTGGATACCCTTCTTGAACCTTTTTCCAGTATTGGCGCGTACGGCATGCTCATAACAGCCGGGAACGGTATCGCACGCGGCGAGTGGAATACGATGACTGCCTCATGGGGAAGTCTCGGGGTATACTGGCACAAGAAAACGATTACCGGCGTTATCCGGCACAGCCGGTATACGTTTGAATTTGTTGAAAGGGAACCCCTCGTTACGTTCTCTTTTTTCGCGCCGGAGAAGAAACCGGTTCTTGCCGTGTGCGGCAAAATTTCCGGACGGGACGCGGACAAGGCGAAGGAGGCCGGTATTACACCGGTTCTTCTCGAGACGGGAGCCGTGGGATTCCGCGAGGCAGAATTGAATGTGGTGTGCAGAAAAATCTACAGCGACGACATGCCCCCGGAAAATTTCATCGATTCGGGAATCAACAAATTCTATGAAACCAAAGACTATCACCGCATGTACATTTGTGAAGTGCTTCGCTGGTATCAGGAGAAAACGTAATGGCAGAAAAAAAGGCAACCCTCTGGCATGGCAGGTTCGCGGAAGGTCCCTCGGAAGAAGCGGTCGCGTTTGAAACGTCAATTCACGTGGACGCGCGCATCGCCTTCGACGATGTCCGGGGAAGCATTGCGCATGCCCGTATGCTCGGCAAGGCAGGAATCATTCCGGAAGATGAATCCACCGCCATCGTGCGCGAACTGGAGAAAATATCCGCCGAACTTGCGGATGGTTCACTGGTCATCGATACCCGGGCCGAAGACCAGTGAACCATCCGCAAGTTCGGCGGATATTTT
>CAZQEF010000378.1:0-1895 GCA_964592325.1 uncultured Treponema sp.
AAAAAAAGAGTGTTCTTCTTCTTGGTCCGCGTCAAACCGGGAAATCTACCCTGTTGCGCGATCTTTTTCCTGAATCACCGTACTATAATCTTCTCTTTACGGATGTATTTTTTCGGTTGCAGCAGGAACCGGCCAGACTCCGCCATGAGATTCTCGCGCTGGGGGATATTACCGGACCGATTATTATTGACGAGATTCAAAAACTGCCTGTTTTACTTGATGAAGTGCAATCCCTTATCGATAGTAACGGATTTACTTTTGTGTTAACCGGATCCTCCGCAAGGAAGCTCAAGTCTGGAGGAGCGAATCTTCTGGGTGGGAGAGCCCGTCTCAAAAAACTTCATCCCTTTGTTTCGGCGGAGCTTGATGATTTCTCGATTGAACGGGTAATCGAACGGGGATTGCTTCCCCCGGTATGGTTTTCTGATGCTCCCGAAGACGATTTGCGCGCGTATTGTGGTATGTATCTCAAGGAAGAAATTCATGCCGAATCCCTGGTTCGCGGTCTTGATGGTTTCTCGCGTTTTTTGGCGGTCGCCGCCATGATGAATGGTCAGGAATTGAATTTTGAGAATATCGCCCGGGATTGTGCGGTTCCCGCGCGGACGGTTCGTGAGTATGTATCGGTCCTGACCGATACCTTGATTGCGGAGCAGTTGCCGCCCTGGAAGCAGGGGCAGAAACGAACGGCAGTATCGCGTGCAAAACTGTACTTCTTTGATGGTGCTGTTGCCCGTGTCCTTGCAGATAAACCTGTTCCCGGGAAGGGTTCGACTGAATGGGGGCTTACCTTTGAACAGCTGGTATTTCATGAGCTTCGTTCATGGCTTGAGTACTCGGGGGATTACCGTCCGCTCACCTATTGGCGAACGCATGACGGCCGGGAAGTTGATTTCATAGTGGGAAATGAAACAGCAATAGAGGTGAAGGCCTCAAGAAACATTCAATCCGGTGATATGAAAGGATTGCGAGATATTGCCGGTGAGGGGACCTGGAAATCGAGGATCCTTGTATGCCGTGAACCGGTCCCCCGTTTTACGGATGATGGTATTCTCATTCTTCCTATCACGGAATTTCTTGAGCGCCTCTGGGCAGGCTCATTTGCATGAGAATCTCCCCCGCCCTCCTTTTTTATTTCTCCGAACGGCTGTGAGCAGGGCCAGCGCGCGCCGTTTCCCTCCCGGAGCCTCAGTCTTCATCAGCCCGCTTTGAGGACTGACGGGACAACCGAGATCAACAGAAGTACGGCCATGGCCACGTTAAAGACGCGGAGGCGTACCGGGTGGGAGAGAAATTGCTTGAGCAGCGTGCCGAAGAGAGCCCAGGTGGAGACCGACGAGAAGGCGATGAAGAGGTTAATGGTGCCGCCGGCAACAAGACTTGTCCAGTAGGCGTCGGGGTCGGTAAAGGCGGTTACCAGGGTCATTGCTGCTACCCAGGCTTTGACGTTTATCCACTGGAATGCAACCGAGCCGAAGAAAGTGATCGGTTTCCCGTTTTCGTCCGGCTTCGCGGAACCGCCGATGCCGCGCGAGGTCGCGATTTTCCAGGCCAGGTACATAAGGTAGGCGAGCGATCCCCATTTGAGGATTTCTTTTACGATCGGAAAAACTTTGAAGAGGGTTCCGAGTCCGGTACCCATGAGAAAGTAGATGACGTTGAAGCCGAGTACGACACCGAATACGTGGGGCAGGGTACGGCGGTAGCCGAAGTTGGCGCCGGTCGCGAGGGCAATGAGGTTGTTCGGGCCCGGCGTGAAGCCTGAAACGATGGAGAATGAGATGAATCCCGCGAGCAGCGTGTAGTTCATTATGCCTTCTTCTTTGTCTTTTTGACCGGGATCGGGGTTACGGCGACAAGGGCGCTTACGGCGTCGAGCGAAAGGTTGCGGTCTT
>CAZQEF010000379.1:0-1895 GCA_964592325.1 uncultured Treponema sp.
CCATAGTATGGGCCTATGATGGACAAAAGCTTATATTGTGTCAAGGTGGTACGCCCCGGGCAAACCGAGAGCAGCGGCAGCTTCGGCCATATGTTCAGGCAGCGGAATGATAAAATGCCGCGGAATATTCATTGCAGACGGGAGAATAAGCTCGGTGGCTGCCAGCTGGAGTTTCCGGATCCCGTATTCCCGGCGGATTAACCGGTTTTGCGCAAAATTGCCATACTTGTCGTCAGCCAGTATGGGGCAGCCGAGTGAAGCAAGATGAATCCGGATTTGATGGGTCCTCCCGGTTCCCAGCACTGCCTGAATGAGCGAACAATTGCCCGCAGAAGATACAACCCGATACCGGGTTTCAGCCGGTTTGCGATCCCTGCCCTTTCCTGCCGGAATTGTTATGAGACCTTCCGGTTTCTGCGGTGTTTCATGGCAGAGCGCGGTATATTTTTTTATGACATCACGGGTACCGATCAGACGGGTCAGATTTGCGGCTGTAACGGCATTCCGCGCGACAAGAAGTATCCCGGCGGTATCGCGGTCCAGACGGTGCACCGGAAAGACCTTCGAACCGGTTTGCCGTGTCAGGATGTCGATGATACTGACCGTAATGCCGGCGCCGCCTTGCACGGGTATGCCGCAGGGCTTGTTTACAACGAGAATGTCGGTATCCTCGTAGAGAACCGGAATATCTTTCATGAGAGGGAGTGTACAATGAACGGAAAAAAAAATCTTCCCGGCAGATACGTAATGATACTGATTTTCCTGATAATCACCACTTTTACCCTGCCGGCGGAAATACTTGTTTCCGAAGAATGGGGATACGCACTTGATCTCCCCGAGGGTTTTGCTCTTGAACAGAAAGAAGGATCCACCCGATACCGGTTCTCGCACAACATGTTTCCGGTTACCCTGCAGATTGCCATTTACGGGCTTGATGATTTTTCTTCGGCCGAAGAGACGCTGCGACACGTAACCGGACAGTACAAATCCACCGGCGAACAGGTTGCCTTCTCCTGGAGATTCAGGGAAGCGGCAATAGCACGCCTTGCCTTCGAAGGAGGTGCCGGTTGGGCGGCATGTGCCGAACTTGCCGATGACAAAGGATATCTCGTACTTGCCCTCCACACAGACGAAAAACAGGCCGTTGCCATGGAGGCAGTCATGATTTCAACGCTTGACTGTATTGCTACTGACCGGGGAGCATGGCACGATACAGGTCTCATGACAGCCTTTGCCTGGGCACCGGAAGCTCCTGTCGCAGGCAGTGTTTCCTGCGGGGAGCGCACCGTTCTGGTTCCGTTCAACACCGTTGACGCACCGGCGAACCAGGCTGTTGTGGACCGGGAATTTTCGCTGTTAACGGCCTATCTTGATACCCCGTTTGTATATCCCGCCTGGGAAAGGTACTATCGCGTCATATATCGGGATGCCTGGAAACGTCTTGAAAAGGCAGCCTTTCTCATGGAATCCTGTATGGGTGAATCCACGGAAGAAAAACTTGCAACGTTACTCGGATGGACACAGAAATTCAGTTATCAACGAAATCATGATGGCGCGGACTTTGTCAGTTTACCGGAGGCATTCCTGCAAAGAACCGGGGATTGTGACAGCAGGGCGCTGTTGCTGGTACTGCTGCTCAAACAGATGGGTATTGACGGCATATTGCTCATTTCACCCGAATACAGTCATGCGCTTGCGGCGATTGACTGCCCGGGAGAAGGCGCCAGGTTCGCGTATGACGGCAAGAAATACCTCATCGCAGAAACCACCGCCAATGTCGCTCCCGGCCTTATAGACAGCAGCATGGCGGATCCGGAAAAATGGTTCGCCATCCGGTTCCCGGATCCGGCAATCAGGTAATTCTATTGCTTTGAAACAAGCAGATTATACGCATC
>CAZQEF010000380.1:0-1890 GCA_964592325.1 uncultured Treponema sp.
CAATTTCCAGAAGCTTTACCGGAATAACCTGTCCTTCCTTGAGAACATCGGATACATTGTTTACCCGTTCGCGGGAAAGTTTTGAAATGTGGCACAAACCTTCCTTTCCGGGGAGTATCTCGATAAAAGCGCCAAAGTCCATGATGCGCCGTACGGTACCTTCGTAGATGCGTCCGACTTCGGGATCTTCAACGATGCCTTTTACCGCATCCTTCGCGGCGAGAGCTGCTTTTGCGTTCTTGCCGTAAATGGTAACCGTACCGTCGTTCTCGGTATTAATGGTAACCTGGTATTTTTCAGAAAGAGCTTTAACCGTCTTTCCGCCGGGACCAATAAGGGCGCCGATCTTGTCGGTTTCAATCTTCATGACTTCTATACGGGGAGCATACTCCGAGATTTCCGTCGCAGGTTTTGAAATGGTCTGGTTCATGATGCCGAGAATATGCATCCTTCCCCGTTTTGCCTGCTCAAGAGCTTTCTGCATAATTTCGGTGGACACACCGGCAATCTTGATGTCCATCTGGAAACCGGTAATACCCTTTTCGGTACCGGCAACCTTGAAGTCCATGTCGCCAAGGTGGTCTTCTTCGCCGAGAATATCGGAAAGTACCGCATACTTGTCCCCTTCGGTTATGAGTCCCATGGCGATACCGGCAACCGGACTCTTCATGGGAACGCCAGCAGCGAGCATTGAGAGTGTTCCGCCGCAAACTGACGCCATCGACGATGAACCGTTGGATTCCATGATTTCCGAAACAACGCGCACGGTGTACGGGAAAGCATCTTTTGAAGGAACCATGGGCTCGAGTGAACGGCGCGCAAGGTACCCGTGTCCGATCTCGCGTCGTCCGGTACCGAGACGTCCGGTTTCACCGACTGAATACGGGGGAAAGTTGTAGTGGAGAATGAAGTTCTCCCGGCGGTCGCCCTCGATATCATCGAAAATCTGCTCGTCGAATACGGTCCCGAGTGTTGCCACAACAAGCGCCTGGGTTTCACCACGGGTAAAGATGGCCGATCCGTGCGGTCGCGGCAATACGCCGATCTCGCAGGTTATGTCGCGGATATCTTCGGTTCCCCGGCCGTCAACGCGCACACCCTTTTCAAGGATGGTCGAGCGGAGAATGGAGTATTCCATATCCTCAAAGAGCGCGTTGAAAAGTTTCTTCTGGGTTTCATCCTCAAGCTGTGCGGCATATTTTTCAGCAAGGTCTTTCTTGACGGCGTTACAGGCGTCGCGTCGTTCGAATTTTCCCTTGGTATACAGTGCTTCCTGCATACGCGGGAACGCTTCATTGTACATGGCGTCGCGGTTTTCAAGGGCAGTTACCACGGGATTGAGGGGAAGTTTTTCCTTGCCGCATTTTGCGCGGAGTTCATCCTGTACGGCACAAAGTGCCTTGATGACCTCTTTTGCCTTCTCGAGCGCGCCAAGCATGATTTCTTCGGAAACCTCGTGTGCGCCGCCTTCAACCATGGTTATGCCTTCGGCGGTACCGGCGACGACGATTTCCATATCTGCTTTTTCGATCTGTTCGAACGTGGGATTCACCACATACTGTCCGTCAAGCCATGCTATACGTGCAGCGGCAATGGGGCCATTGAACGGAATGTCCGAAATGACGACAGCCGCCGAACTTGCAATAACAGCAAGAATGTCAGGAGGGTTCATCATGTCGGAAGAAATGCAGGTCGGAACAATCTGTATGTCCCGGCCGAACGATTTTTCAAACAGGGGCCGCATGGGGCGGTCAATGAGGCGGGAAACAAGGATTTCCTTGTCCTTTGGGCGTCCTTCCCGCTTGATGAATCCGCCGGGAATTTTTCCTGCAGCGTAGTATTTTTCATTATATTCCAGCGTGAGCGGAACATAATCCAGGCCTTCCTGAC
>CAZQEF010000381.1:0-1863 GCA_964592325.1 uncultured Treponema sp.
CATCCGGTTGTGCAGCAGCTGTTCCGGACGGGAATAGATACGAGAATAAACCGCCAGAACGGGTTTCGCCCCTTTGAGTACATTTTCCGGTTCAAACTGCTACAGGATTCATTCCAGGTTGGACGTGAGCTTTCCGGAAAACAGGAAATGATGCGGCACCGTATCAATGATCTGTACAACAATGAGATTGCAGAACTCTTTTCTGAACAGGATCGTTGACGGCACGCCTGACGTGCGGGTATAACTTTAGTCATGGTTTTGCTTATCATCAGTACGGTTCTCGGTTCTGCAGCCTTTGTGGTCGGGATAGTGTTGCAGCTCAGTCTGCCTACATGGCAGTTTTTCTCCGGTATTGCCTCTTTTCCGGCTTCGCGCCGCGAGAATATCGTGATCCCGAAGTTGCGAAGGCGTCTGAGCATGCTGTTTTACGGCGTTGGCATCGCTTTCCTGTCCGGGGCTCTGTTATTGGCAGTAAAAACAGTCACGCCGGAAATGGTGTTCATGGTGTACCCCCTGATAATTCTTGCCGCGGCTGACATGGTCTGGATTCTGTATCGCGTCTATGACAAAAATACCTATTCACCACAGTTCAGGAGCGCCGCGCTGGTATCCATCATATTGTTCAATGCCGCCTATTTTGTGTGGTATGCTATTATCATGATTTAAGCAGGATCTGGCCCGGTGGAGGAATATGCTGGATAAGAGACTCTTCACACTGATATCGGCTCTTTTTCTTGCCGGTTTCCTTGCCGGAAATCCGGCTGACTTGTCTGATCCTGCTGATATGCGCGGTATGGACGAGCAAATTTCCGTTCCGGAAACTCTTCTCGGGGTCTGGGAAAGCGATAACCGCTTTGTCGAGTTTACGGAAAACAGCATGCGGATCGTTCTCAAGCCGTATTACCGGTTTGTGTACGAACCGTTTACGCCTTTGTCCTGTGTTTCCAATCCCCGTTCGCCGTATGCCCCCTCCGGAGATATTCATTCCCTGTCTCTCCGCTATCTCCGGGACAAGAAGGTGTATCCGTTCACCGTGGCCCGTATCGGGGATGCGCTGTTCCTGAATTTCATGGTGCGGCTTTCGCTTCCGGATGGTGAACCCGTCGCACGGGCTGAACTGACCGAAAGCGCCGGAAATCTTGCCGCTGAAGCTCAATCTGCCGCCGGAACAGAACCCGCAGGCGGTCTTGACGGAGTCTGGCTTCCTGCGGGGGCGGTTCCCGCGCTTCGCCTGTATCCGGTTGAGCCCGCGAAAGATTTTTACATGATTGTGTTTGACGGTGAGCGGTATTTCCGCATCCGGTACTGGAAAACCGACGCCCGGGAACGGGATGTAGACGGCCGATTTACCGGAAAGGACGGGAAAGAATACCACCTGCCCAAGTTTTTCCGGATGGACGGCGCCCTGTACACCTGTATCACGGCGACGGGAAAGGTGATCCGCAATTTTGAAGAGGGCCGTGTACGCGTTGAAGACGGCACGCTCCGGTTCGAGCCGGACCGGGTCGTGTATGCAGGAACCGAAGCCGCGTACCGGCATCCGGTACCATATATTCTGGATGGTAATGTGCTCGCGTTCGGCGAACCGTATCTCGTCCGGTCGGTGGTAACCGATCTCGATGCGGCAATTGCCGAACATAACGCAAAGCGGCGTCCTCCCCGGAAACCGATATTCGATTTTCTTGATCTCGATTTCCATTGGGACGAAATTGCCCGCCTCCGGGGAAACATTCTGGACCGCTAGGGTTTAAATATTGACCTTTTTGGTACTGCCGCCGTAGTACTCTGTGCGCAGTTCCTTGACGGCCTCGTCGGTTATGTAGCTTTCAAAGTCGGTCATGCGGTCAATAACGCCGCCGGGAG
>CAZQEF010000382.1:0-1839 GCA_964592325.1 uncultured Treponema sp.
TTCCATGAGATAGTCGAGACGGGCAAAATACTGTGTTTCGCTGTTCGCCAGATATCCGATCTGGGGCATGTTGATGGTAACGACACCGAGCGATCCGGTAAATTCGTCCGAGCCGAACAGTCCACCGCCGCGTTTTCTCAGTTCGCGCTTGTCCAGCTGGAGACGGCAGCACATGGATCGTACGTCGCTCGGATCAAGATCGGAGTTGAGGAAGTTCTGGAAGTAGGGCGTACCGTACCGCGCGGTCATTTCAAACAGGAGCTGAGCGTTCGGTCCGGACCAGTCGAAATCCTCGGTGATGTTATACGTGGGAATGGGATACTGGAATCCGCGTCCGGCAGCGTCGCCTTCGATCATCAGTTCAATGAAGAGGCGGTTGATCCGGTCCATCTCCGGCTGACATTCACCGTAGGTGAACGGCATTTCTCCGCCACCCACAACCGCGTATTTGTCGGCAAGGTCGTGTGGACATGCCCAGTCGAGGGTTATATTGGTAAAGGGTGCCTGGCTTCCCCAGCGGCTCGGTGTGTTGACGCCATAGATGAAGCTCTGCAGACACTGCTTTACTTCCTTGTCCGAAAGGTTGTCTTTTTTGACGAAGGGAGCGAGGTAGGTGTCAAAAGAGCTGAACGCCTGTGCTCCGGCCCATTCGTTCTGCATGATGCCGAGAAAGTTGACAATCTGCTGGATGAGCGTGGAAAGGTGCCTTGCCGGTTTTGAGGTTATCTTGTCCGGAACACCGCCGAGTCCCTCTGCGATAAGCTGGCGGATTGACCAGCCGGCGCAATAGCCGGAGAACATGGAAAGGTCATGAATGTGGAAGGCCGCGCTCTTGTGGGCTTCGGCCACTTCTTCGGGGTAGATGTTCTTGAGCCAGTAATTGGCGGTTATGGTTCCCGAATTGTGAAGAATGAGTCCGCCGAGGGAAAAGTTGACGTTCGCGTTTTCCTTGACGCGCCAGTCGGACTGACTCAGGTAACCGTTCATGGTTTCATCTATATCGAGGAGGAGTTTCTGTGTGTCACGGATTGCCTCGTGGCGGGCGCGGTACAGAATGTAGGCCTTGGCAACGGCAACTTCATTTGACTCGACAA
The DNA here is from genome assembly GCA_964592325.1 of uncultured Treponema sp. Taxonomy (GTDB): domain Bacteria; phylum Spirochaetota; class Spirochaetia; order Treponematales; family Treponemataceae; genus Teretinema. Next base: position 1,095 of record CAZQEF010000382.1, read on the forward strand.
GGACGGATTCAACGATATCCTGTATCTCCTCAATTGCCGGAATGGAATGGGCATGGCGGCCAGCCATGAGTATACGGAGTTTCTCTTCCGCCTGGTCGGTCAGTTCGACCGCCTTGTCCGGATCGGGACTTCCCTTGACCGCCTGGATGGCCATGTTGATTGCCTTCTCTATTTTTGTGCGGTCATAGGTGGTGACTTCTCCGGAACGTTTTACCACATTTCTCAGAAAGGATGCGGTTTCCGGGTCTTTTGATGTTCCGAGAAAGTTCTTCCACTCCGGGAAAACTTCCTGTGGAATGTCCTTTGATTCATTATGCGTTGCCATGTTCTCCCCCCACTTTATTTACTTCTGCAACAAATTCGTCAAGATTACCGAAATGCCGGTATACCGAGGCAAACCGTATGTAGGCTACCTTGTCCACCTCGTTCAGTTTTGACAGTACGAGCTCGCCGAGCGCGGTGCTCGGAATTTCATGCGCTGCCTTGCCGGCCATTACCGCCTGGTCTTCAATTTCATTGACAATATTTTCTATCGTCATGGTCGAAACCGGGCGTTTTTCCAGCGCCCGCTCTATGCCGTGCTCGATCTTGCGCCGGTCAAAGGGCTGGCGACGTCCATCGCGTTTGATGACCATGAGTTGTTTTTCCTCGATACGTTCATAACTGGTGAAGCGGTATCCGCAGCCGAGGCATTCCCGTCTGCGGCGGATGCTCTCGCCGTTGGCGAGGGTCCGCGATTCAATTA
>CAZQEF010000383.1:0-1837 GCA_964592325.1 uncultured Treponema sp.
GTATTCACCGGGTATCGATATGAAATTCTTGACGATGAAGATGGTTGCCGCACCGGTAATGATTCCACTCAGCGCGCCCCACCAGGTAGTCCGCTTCCAGCAGAGTGAGAGAATAATGAGCGGGCCGAACGCGGCGCCGAATCCGCCCCATGCGTAGCCGACCATGTTCAGAATGTTTCCCTTGTCGGTAGCGGCGATAAGGACGGCAAGCAGGGCAAATCCCACGACACCAGCCCGGCTTATGAGCATTTTCTTTTTGGTGTCAAGATCGCGGATACGCGGCAGATCTTCAGTAAGGGAAGATGTGAGCACGAGCAGCTGTGAATCCGCGGTGGACATGACCGCCGCGAGTACGGCCGCGAGGACAAAGCCGGCAAATACCGGGTGGAAGAGCGCGGTGGTCAGCGCCAGGAACACCCGCTCCGGGTTTCCACCCTCGCCTCCAACACCGGGAAGCGTGTGAACCGCGTCATAACCGATACCGATGATACCAATGCATATGGCCATGACAAGACAGATAATCATCCAGATTATGCCTATGCGGCGGGCTTTTGGTACCGATTCGGTATCCTTTATGCCAATAAAGCGGGCAAGGATGTGCGGCTGGCCGAAATACCCGAACCCCCAGGCAAGAAGGGATGCCGCGGTAATCCATCCAGTGGTAATGGAAAACGCGTTGGGACGGATTGAAGTAATATCCACTCCGGTTCCCGAAATGGCGACATAACCCAGAACACAGCAGAAAACGAGCGCGGTGAGCATGAGCAGGCCCTGAAGGAGGTCGGTAAGGCAAACGGCAAGATATCCACCCAGAAAGGTGTAGGATATGACAACGGCAGCCGTAACAAACAGCGACACCTTCTCGGTCGCGCCAAAGGTGTGCGCGAAAAGGAGCGTACCGCCCTTGAAACCGGAGGCGACATACAGCGTGAAAAAGAAAAGAATGACCAGATTCGCTATGACGCGAAGCACGCCCCGTTTATCGTCAAACCGGTTCGAAATGAACGAAGGCAGGGTTATCGCCGAAAACTTCGCGGTCATGAGTCGCAATCGTTTTGCCACGATGAGCCAGTTCAAATAGGCGCCAACCGTGAGACCGAGGGATATCCAGATACCCTCGACGAGACCGCTCGCGAAAACTGCCCCGGGAAGACCGAGAAGAAGCCAGCTGGACATGTCCGACGCTCCGGCGCTTACCGCAGTCGTCAGCGGTCCAAGGGTTCTTCCCCCGATAATGAATCCTTCGTTGCCAAGCGTTTGTTTCTTCATTGAATACAAACCGATGGCTAGAAGCACGACGAGATACATAATAAATTCTGTCAGGTAAATCATTACAGAATACTACGTGCCCGGGGTGCGTCTGTCAAGAAAAAGTTTATTTTCTCGACAAGCTGGCCATGTCCCGTTACAATTGTGCAATCACCGGGTATCCCCGTATACCCGCATCCCAGGAGCACACATCATGAATTTTCTGAAAAAAGCCGATCAGGACCTGGCCAGATTCTGGCCGTTCTGGCTCGCAATGCTTGTCATATCCGTGGGTATGACCTTCTTCAACATTTCAGCGGACGCACTGTGGTACGACGAAAGCTATTCGGTAGCCACGGTGACCCATTCACTGGGCGACATAATCAGGCTTGTCTCAACGGACAGCCATCCCCCGCTGTATTACATACTGTTGAGGATGGCCGTAGTTCTGTTCGGAAATTCACTTGTTGTCATCCGCGGCCTTTCCGCGCTGGCCTCGGTCGGCACGGTGATTCTTGCCTTCGTATTCCTGAGGAAACGCTGGGGAAGCCCGGGGGCGCTCGCTTTTGCCGTAATTTTTATTGTTACG
>CAZQEF010000384.1:0-1836 GCA_964592325.1 uncultured Treponema sp.
GAAATTCGAGGCTTTCCCGGAAAATTCAACGGAGAGCGTTCCCCTTCAATTATCGTTTGAAGCAGGGAACGTTCTTGTCATCGCGGACGCCGCAGAGACTGTTCCGCGCTTTGTCCATCGGGTAACTCTTGACCGGTTTCCCTCCGATGACCTTCTTTCCCGCAGTGTGGGAGATGCGCTCGGCTATCCGGTACGGCTTGAATCCTGCAAAGAAAACAATCTTGATCTTGATGAAAGTGTTTTTAAAGGACTTCACAAGATGCCGGTTGATATTTTTGACAATGTTTACCTTGATGAAGTCAAGCCGGATGCGCTCATTCTGGTAGTCGATATACGGAATTTCAGCAGTTTCCTGTGCCAAAACAATGAAGAAGACGTTTTCTCCCTTATTAAATGCTTTACTTCCAATTTTCTTTCCTGTGTCAATCAGTTTGCCTTCGGCTGTTCCTACTACAAGCTCCTTGGTGACGGCGCGCTCATTATCTGGGATGATACCAATGAGAAAACTGTTCAGGAAGCGCTGCTTGTGTTCGATACGTATTGCGATTTTGTGAATGAGGAACTGTTTACCTCGTACAGCAATCTCGGATTCGCCGGAGCGCTTGTCAGCGAGAAGGTGTTCAAATACGAAATTTCTGCAGAAATATCCCAGCTCAAATACCGGGATTATATCGGATACGGCATCAATCTGGCCTGCCGCATGCAGGCGCTGGCGAAAAAAAACGAGCTTGTGTTAAACCACAAGCTCGGGGATACCGGTTTTGTTCCTTACCGGACGGTCACCACGGAAAAAACCTCCTGCGAACTCCATCTGCTCAAGGGCCTCAAGGAAGAAGACTGCCAGGATCTTTTGTATTACACAAGAGATTGATGAGCGCTATTTTTTATCGCGGTTTTCGCCATCGACACAGGGATCATCATCGTCCTGGAGACGATGGTTCTCCTGATCAAACGACTTGGTGCATACCGGAAGCTCATTCTGTGCCACATCCTTTTTTTCTTTCTTTTCTTTATCCGACATAATGTCCTCCTGTACACATAAGGTACTGAGTGTAACTGAAAAGGACAATAAAAAAACCTTCGCAATAATGCGAAGGTTTGTGCGGCGAAGAAGACTTGAACTTCCATACCCTTTCGAGCACCAGCACCTCAAGCTGGCGTGTCTACCAATTCCACCACCGCCGCGTGTTAATCGGTAGGGACAAAATATCAAACGATATAAAAAAAGTCAATAGAGACGGCCCGGAAACCATCAGCCCCGGGCCGTCCGGTTCATGCATGCCTTCGAATGACAGGATCAGGCCTGGGCCTTCCACAGACCATGAAGATTGCAGAATTCATAGGCAGAAACGGCCTTGTCGTCATCGGTAAGCGCGAAGGTTGCCTCGGGTTTGTCTCCCGGAGAAAGGCACTTGCGCATACCTCCCTTCCTGGTTTCAAGATAAATCCACTGAATGTAGTGTTCTTCGGTCATCGGATGATCCACCGAACCGATTTTGACCGTTACCGTGGAACCGCTTACGGTAATAACCGGAACATGCTTTTCCTGCGCAGCATCAACAGTATTGGGGGTGAGCGCAGTCATTTCCTCTCCGCAACAGATCATGGGAACGCCGGAGGCATGAATCATCCCGACAAGGTTCCCGCACTTCTTGCAAACATAGAACATGGGTTCTGTACACATAATTTACTCCTTGCGCATAAGTATAATGCGTAATCCGTCTTGACGCAAACTGATGAAAACCGGTATAGTACCTTCATTCCCGTAAACGGGGAGCTGACACGGGCAATTAGCTCAGCTGGTTAGAGTATCACGTTGACATCGTGGGGGTCACT
>CAZQEF010000385.1:0-1825 GCA_964592325.1 uncultured Treponema sp.
TACCACAAAGCCCATCATCTTCGACGGCGATACCGGCGGAAAGACCGAGCATTTTGTCTTTACCGTACGCACCCTCGAGCGGAACGGGGTATCCGCTGTCATTATCGAAGACAAGGTAGGACTCAAGAAGAACTCCCTTTTCGGGACCGATGTCCGCCAGGAACTCGCCACCATTGAAGAGTTTTCGGGAAAGCTCTGTACCGGAAAAAAAGCCCAGGTAACCAAAGACTTCATGATTATCGCCCGGCTGGAAAGTCTTATCGCCGGCTATCCGGTCTCGGACGCGCTTGAGCGGGCCATTGCCTACGTTAAAGCCGGCGCTGACGGTGTCATGATTCACAGCAAGGAAAAATCGGGAGCGGACATCAAAGAATTCTGTGAAGGTTTCCGGAAAGAGTTCTCCAACGTCCCCATCGTTCTTGTTCCGACCACGTATAATCAGTTTACGGAAACGGAACTTCGCGCGTGGGGAGCAAACATAATCATTTACGCGAACCACATGCTCCGGGCCTCGTATCCTGCCATGGTGAACGTTGCGAAAACAATTCTGGAAAACGAACGGTCCCTGGAAGCGGATCCTCTCTGCATGCCCATCAAACAAATACTGGAACTCATTCCCGGAACCAAATAAGGAGAACTTTCCATGATTGAACCGTCGTTTTTTTTCGAACAGGTAAAAAAGAACGGAACGGATTTTTTTGCCGGAGTTCCCGACTCCCTGTTGAAGAATCTTTGCGCGTACATTACCGATAACGAAAACGGGGACCGCCACATCATCCCGGCAAACGAGGGAAGTGCCGTCGCTCTTGCCGCGGGACATCATCTTGCTACCGGTTCAATTCCTCTGGTCTACATGCAGAATTCCGGAATCGGCAATGCGGTCAATCCGCTTCTTTCATTGGTGGATCCACAGGTCTACCGTATCCCGCTCGTACTGGTAATCGGCTGGCGGGGAGAACCCGGAAAGAAAGACGAACCTCAGCACGTTACCCAGGGGCGACTCACCTGCCCGGTTCTGGAAACGATGGACATTCCTCATGTTATTATGGCGGAAACGCACGACGAGCTGGAAAAGCAGATCGCCGATTGTTACCGGTCCATACTGGAAACCGGCAAACCATTTGCCTTTGTGGTACGGAAAGACACGTTCGCGCCGTACGCGTTGCAAAAAAATGTCTCAGTTACCGCCGAGATAAGCCGCGAAGCGGCCATTGAAACGGTACTCCTTGCCTCCGGTCCCGACGATATATTCGTGTCCACGACCGGCATGGCCTCCCGCGAGCTTTATGAACTCCGTGAAAAACACGGCATGGGTCACGGAAAGGACTTTCTCACCGTCGGTTCCATGGGTCATGCCTCGCAGATTGCCCTCAGTATCGCGCTCGAAAAGAAGAACCGCCGGGTTCTCTGCATCGACGGTGACGGAGCCACGATCATGCAGATGGGGGGGCTTGCAATAATCGGCGAGCGGAAACCGGCCAACTTTACCCACATTGTCATCAACAACGGAGCGCATGATTCGGTCGGCGGACAGCCTACCGTCGCGCTCTCCATAAATATCGTCGATATCGCCAAAGCCTGCGGCTACGTGTCCGCGGTTCAGGTGTCATCGCCCGGGGAACTGAAGGCCGAGCTTGCTAAAACCGGTCCGGGTCCCCGCCTTCTGGAAGTCCGGGTGCTCAAGGGCGCGCGAAAAGATCTGGGACGGCCGAAAGAAAGCCCGCAGGAAAACAAACACGCATTCATGCAATTCGTAGCTGAATAAGGAAAGGTACTTAATGATTCGACAAGCAGTTATCATGGCCGGCGGCCTCGGTTCCCGCCT
>CAZQEF010000386.1:0-1820 GCA_964592325.1 uncultured Treponema sp.
GAAACTCTTTCTTTCGCTGCCATGGCACGAAGCCCATGACGCGGGCCTCGCCGGAGCTCGGGTGCATGATGCCCGAAAGCATCTTGAGCGTCGTGGTTTTCCCCGCGCCGTTCGGCCCGAGAAATCCGACCGTCTCTCCTTCGTCAATCGCGAAGCTCACTTCGTTGACGGCCTTCTTGACCATGGTCTTGCGCGCGAAAAGATTCCTGAATGAGCCCGAAAGCCCCTCCGCTTTTTCATAATAGGTAAAATTTCTGCTCAGGCGGTCGACCTCAATGATGGACATGATGCCTCCTTGTCAGTTGACGACGTATGGAATCATAGTCATCGATTGTTTCTTTTGTCAACATATATCAAGGTATATGGACAGACGTTACGGATCTTCCGCAAAAAGCGTGCCGGCCAGTACAGAAGCGAACGGGACTCTAACGGTTAACGGCGCCTTTTTTTTGCTTATTCTTTTAATCTCATCCTGAACAACCATTCGAAGAGTTCCGGGTCATCGTAGCAGGGACCCGATTCATGCCCCATTCCGGTATATTCACTGTACTTGAAAAAGGGAATTCCTCTACGGGAGAAGGTAATGGTGGTACGATCCTTTCCGCTTATTGTATCCCGGGTTGTTGTCTCAATGGTGGTTGAACGGAACGGGGTTTTTCTGTCTCATCTCTCCACGCAAATTTTCGGCCTGGGAATCTTGCGCCATTCAGAAATATCGCTGATACTTGTATGCATGAACCCTCTGGAAGACGAATTTGAGGCCCGGCTGACCCGGCAGGTATTCAAGTGGATTTCCGCGTTTTTCGCGGCGCTTCTCCTGTTCATGACCCTGCTGAATCTCAGGCTTGGCCTGGTATCGTCCCTGGAAAATCCTGCCCGGATGGTGGTCCGCTCGGGGGTCCTGGTCTTCAATATCGTTGTCTGTCTGTGGGCGTTCCGGAGCAAGGCGCCGGACGAGGTGTTCCTGCGTGTTCCGCCTTTTTTTCTGGTAATCAACTTCATCGGAACCATTTTTGTTTCCGTGGCCGGCAATGCCGACCCGCTTGTTGCTGTCGGCTCGTATATCGTACAGACGAATCTCTACATTCTCACGTTCAGTTTTTTTGCCCGCAAACAGGGAAGAACGCTTGTATTTGGCGGTTTTTTGCTTGTTATAGGATATCTGCTGTTCGGCGTATTCTACCGAGAGGTTCGCCCGCAGTCCCTGGATCGTGATGCGATGATGCAAGTGTATTCGCACATTATGACATTCGGTATCATTCAGACAACGGTGCTTGTCGCTTTCAGCAATAAATTTTTTACCATACTGCTCGCCAAAGTGCATGCGCATGCCGACGAAATGGCGCTGCTCGCTTTTACCGACCGGGAAACGGGATTACCGAACGCGCAGCAGTTGGCGAAGGATATCGACGAACGGGCTCAGGACGAGGAACGTGCCGCGCTCCCCTGCACCATGGTGGGATTCAGGCTTGAGGGTCTTGAAATCGTGAATGAAACCCGCGGCATAGATTTCGCGAACGCGCTTCTTCGTGACCTCGTTCTTCGCTACCAGAACGCGCTCTCCACTCTTGCGGATACAAAATCCATTTCCGCGCTCGAAGGATTTGCTCCGCTGTACCGGGTTGAAAGCAATACATTCGTGTTTTTGATTAACGTTCCCGGTAACGAGTTCTTCAACCCGAAACGCGTGACGACGCTTCAAAGGACGATCGACGCCATGTGTCTGGAATATCGGGAAGAAATCATGCTCTCGTTCCACGGGGGCTTTTCCGTATACCCGCAGGACGCGCCGAACCTTGAACAGCTGTTCAAAAACCTTC
>CAZQEF010000387.1:0-1817 GCA_964592325.1 uncultured Treponema sp.
CAAAGGCGGTTCCCGGCTTGACCCCGTTATCGGGATCTCCCACTTCGGGGTCATATTCATAACCGCACAGATCACATACATACTTCTTCATGTAAACATCCTCCTTGCACAGCGACTCAGAAAGCGCCGTGTACTGTGAAAGTATACGGGCTTTTCCATCAGCGGGCAAGTAATTCGTCAAGTTTTGTCAAAAGTTCGGTATACCGCCGGTTCATCGGTTCAAGCGCGATAACCTGTTTGAGGTAGTATTGCGCCTTCCGGTAGTCATTCTTTTCAAAATACCACTGGTACATGGCAAACAGGGCGTTTCCGTTGCGCGGATCCGCCAGCAGGCTTGAACGGAGCACGGACAGACGCTGTTCGGGATCGCTGATCATCCGGCTTTCATGAAAGTGCAAAACGCTCTTCAACGATGATGAAGCGGTTGGCATGCGCTCGTCAATGATTGCTTGTGCAGCTTTCATATCTCCTGTTTCAACAAGAGATTCGAGATACAGTCCGGTCAGTGAATCAGTTCGTGTCGAAGAGTTGTACAGGCTGCGGGCAATGCGCGCGGCTTTAGCGGGCGCGCCGGAACCGAGATAGGCCTTTACCAGAAGTTCCCGTGATGCCACGGAAGAATCACGTTCAACCAGCTGTTCACCCGTTTGTACCGCACGGGTCCACTCCCCCGACGTTATGTAGTCGGTAAGCAGCAGTATCAATGCGTTGCGATTTCCGGGATCCTTTGAGAGTACTGCGGTAACCAGTTCGCGCGCGCTGCGGTTCTGTATGGCCATGCCGGTCTGGTAACTGATTGCCGCAGTCGAAAGAAGAACTTCCTGATCATCGGGATACATGCGTACCGCTTCCTGCAAAAACGATGTGGCTGCCGCCGGATTGCGGTTCCACTCACGGGCAACCCGGGCACGAAGCAGCAGGTAATTTTTGTTTGTCCTGTTTGTTGTCGCGTATGCGTCAAGGAGGGAGTTGGCATTCAGGTATTCTCTTCTTTCAACGAGAATTCTGGCTCTCAGAAGAAGATAGTCCGCGTTGCGGGGTTCCTTCTTCAGGACTTCAAGAATCAGGGAGTCTGCCGTATCCCAGTCCTGGAGGGAAAAGGCAGCATCGGCACTCAACCGGACAAACTCGAGCACAGACGGATAACGGGATGAAAGCTCCCGTGCTATGGCAAGGGCGTCCACACCCCGGCCCTGCCGAATGAGCGCGCGGGAATACGCAATACCGGCAGGATAACATGAATCATCGATCTCCCATGCAATCTGGTACAACCGGTCCGAGGCCGTATAGTCCTTGCGACGCTCGGCGATCAGAGCCTGTAAAAACGGCGGCAGAACCGATTTTTTGTTCATCTCGGCAGCATGGCGGAGCGCGCTCTCCGCGTCGTTATAGAAATCCTCCCGGGAAGGAGTTGTTACGAGAACCAGGGTCGGAAGTACCAGCGAAAGGAAGTCGGTTGTACCGGCAGAATAATCGTACGTTCCCATCCGTGCCGAACGTATGCTTTGTATGTAGGGATCGGTGTCGGGAACCGACGGTGTGGGCCAGTTCACCGTTTCCAGAGGATACAGGATGCGCATGAGTTCTCCGGCCACGGCAAGTGCAACACGATTCTGATCGGTCATGCCCCGGGAATCCGAATTCACCCGTTCAACCGCACGGCGTATTTTTTCAGGAGACCCGTCTTCAAGATAACGGAGCACAGTATTGTCAATGGAAGTCTTTCGGCCCTCTCCCCGGGGGGGAACCGCAAGCGGCGTTCCGCCGCCGGGAAGCGCGTTCTCACGTACCGGAGCCTGCTCATCTGATCCACCCAT
>CAZQEF010000388.1:0-1811 GCA_964592325.1 uncultured Treponema sp.
AGCGTCGCCGTCTTGGATATCTTCGTCATCATACCAACGGTACCCTGAACGAAGGTCAGGTTCCGGGCGTCAAGAAAGTTCTCTCAACAAAGCGGGACCGGCTCATGGAAACCGCCCTCGCGGATATTGCGCACTATTTCCCGCTTGCTATTGTTGAAGACGGTGTGGAATCCGTACGGGATGCCGATAAGGAAATACCGGCGGAATGGAGCGCGTTCGCAAAGAAGCTTGCCGAGGGACGTGACCCGGAAGCGGTGTTGGCCGCGGTTCTGGACCGTCAATTCGGTGCGCTGCTTTCGCCGGAACATTACCGGGAAATCCGCGAAGTAAAAGGTTCGGATGCGTCGCATGTCCGGCTCTATGTAGGAATCGGCCGTCGCGACGGGCTTACCCGGCGCGGTGTGGCCCAGTTCTTTCGCGATCTCGTCGGCGTTCCCGAACGGCTCGTTGACCGGATCGATGTGCTCGACGCCTTTTCGCTCGCGACGCTACCCGCGGATGCCGCGCGCGCCGCGCTTGATCTTTCGAAGCAGCGGCGAAATGTGCCGCACATGCATGTTGACGTAAAAAGCGGCGGGGGAGACTTCCATGCGGGTCCCCGACAGGGTCGGACCGGCGGTCCGCGGACCGGTGGTCCGCGGGCTAACAGTCCGCGCGAGTTCAACCGCTCCGGTCCGCCCCGGGGGTCCAGTTATTCGGGAAAAAGGCACGAGCGGACCTACAGCCGCGGCCAGAAACCGGGCGGTGCGGAAGCGTACCGGAAAAAACCGAAACCGGAATGAAAGGCGTTTAGTTGAGGAACCCTTCAACCGCATAGGCATTGAGCCAGCGCTGCAGGGGTGTCATCCAGTTGTCGTCATGACAACCCTGGAGATACAGACTTTCGTACATGTCAAGGATGTGCTCGCGTATTGCGGACACATCCTTTTTTTCTACCGTGGTCGAACCGGCGAAGAGGGAACGGATAAAACGGACCACTTCAGCAGGAGTTACTTCTCCCGGCGTGATGCGGGTCATGGCGTAGAGTGCGGCAGGAATACAGTTGACACTGTGCTGTTTTATATAGAGTACCGTTTCCGTTATGGCAACCGCGCCGTCATAGAGCTCGCGGTTCAGTACAGCCGCCTCGTCTTCCGGCATGCCGAGTTCGGCAAAGGCCTTCCGGTAAAAGGTGTAGGCGAGTACGACGATGATGACATGAAGACTCGGTACGCACAGGTAGTGCGGGTCGAACATATGAATGATGCGGAAATGGCCCTTGTAGTAGGCGGGGCGCCGGGTCGTCGTCATTCTGAACCGGTAGACCTCGGCCGCGTCCCGGTAGCAGCGGCGGACAATCCGCAGGAAGGCTGCCGTGTATTCGGCCTGTTTCTTACGGCCGAACCGCGAACCGATGTAGTCGAGCGGCCGGATCCAGAACGCGACGAAATCGAGATAGACGGTTACCAGACTCGGCGTAAAGGGAACCGTGCGGTCGAGCGGATGATCCACATTGATGATCGGGATCTTGCGGAAACCGAACTTGACCGAGAACTGGAGGAAAAAGAAATCCTTCATGACCGTGCCCAGATACGAAAGGGTGGGGCCGATTGTCTTCCGGGAAAGAAACGCGCGGAAAAAGACCGACACGACCGAACGGTTGCGGGTAGTGGGAATTGACATGCTCATGAACCGAAAACCTTCTTCGCTATGCTGATGGACGCCATGGCGTCCTTCGCGTAATAATCAGCGCCGATCCGTTCGGCGTACTCGGGTGAAAGCACCGCACCGCCGACCACGATGGGTACCGTTTCGCCGGCGTCCCGAAGCGC
>CAZQEF010000389.1:0-1804 GCA_964592325.1 uncultured Treponema sp.
TGCCGACAATGCTGAGCAGGTTCATGGTTATTTCCATTGCCCCACTGTATCAAAGAGTGACGCTCTTTTCAATACACGGGGAAAGGTATAGTATCGGATTGTATATGAGATATTGCATGCTGGTTATCACCATGGTTATTGTTCTCGGTTCATGCGGTTTCCGGAAAGACAAGAACAGCGAGACTGCTTCAGAAGCCGGTTTACCGGTCCCGCGGCGGGCTGTTTCCGCGCTTTATGTTCATACCGGACCGGAGTTTTCCCGAAAGTCTCTTCTTGAACCGCTTATTGCCGAGTACGGGCTTGCGGACTCCGGCGGTCTTCTTTCCGAATTTACATCGGTCAATGACCTGAAAAATCTGCCATATTCAGCAGTCATACTCACTGCTGGTGCCGATTCCGGAATCATCCGGCCGCTCTCCCGGCTTGCGGAACAGCGGAGAGATCTGCGGATTATTTCGCTCTTTTCTCTCGAAGATCCGGTTTTGCTTGAATATTTCAGCGAGCTGGTTTTTGATATTGCCCGCTCCGATACACTGCTGACCCCGGAAAGTGAAACACGCGGTTTACCGGTCAGCGACCGGGAGCTTTCTCTTCTGCTGGTTGCAATGGTCCGTTCGCTTGAATTCCGGAACTGGAATGAAACACGTCAGACACAGTTGTGTGAACAGCTTGACCGGGTGTACGGGGATACTGACGTCGTGAATGTCCCTGATACCTGGACAATTCAACCCTATACCGATCCCGGGACCGGCCTTCGCTCACGTAATCATCTGCAGCTGCACGTTAAGGACAGGTCGTGAGACGATGAACGAATTGTCACAGCTTGAATCAGGCCTGGTAGGCACCGCATCGTCCGTTGACGATCTTGCACGGAAAAAACACGCGACCATTCTTCTTCTTTCGGATACCCACGGGCACTATCCGTTATTTCAGCGGATTTTGCTGAAGCATGGCTCTGCCTCGGATGCCCTTCTCTTTGCCGGCGACGGCATGTGGGATGTCGTTCGCTTTCTTGAAAACGCGCATGAGGATGAACGGTACCGCGACTCCCTGCCGCCTGTTCTCGCGTTTGTGGCCGGAAATGGTGACGGCGACCGGTATCGGGTTTGCCCCGGCGGGCAGGAAGGCCCCGTTGCGGAAGGAAAATCTGACACCGACGGGGAACAGGGATATCCGCTTGCAGTACCCCACACCCAGACGGTTACCGCGTGCGGTCATCGCATTTTTCTTGCTCACGGGAACCGCTATTCGGTGGATGTCAGTCCGGAGATTCTGGCCAATGTAGCGAAAGCCTCCGATTGCGATATCGCGGTTTTCGGCCATACCCATATACCGCACACGGAGACCGTATCGGGAGTGCTTGTGATCAATCCGGGAAGTCCGGCGCGTCCGAGGGGATATTCCTCTCCGGGCTTCGCGGTGCTGCAACTGGAAGCCGGGAGGAATCCCCCCATCGTACAGTTCAGGAAACTGTAGGCAGAGACCATAGATAATAATGCAAAAAATCCCGAGCATGTTGCATAATTATGCATAAATGATGTATATTCTACTGGACAAACGGTACCACTTTATTGCACAGTAGGTACGATATACGTGAAAAGAGCAAAGGCGTTCTTTCCCGAAACTGGTTTATTTATCCCGGGGGATACCCGGTTACCATTATGAAGGAGACAAAGATGCCTTTTATATCCCGTCCCGGACCCTGCGGACTCTATAATCCCTCGTTTGAAAAAGATTCCTGTGGTGTTGGCTTCATTGCCAACATAAAGGGAAAGCAGAGCCATGGTGTTGTGGAAGATGCCCT
>CAZQEF010000390.1:0-338 GCA_964592325.1 uncultured Treponema sp.
TAGAAAAGGAAGAAGAACATGAGCGGCATACCATACATCATGAACTTCATTGAACCTTTCTGGGCTGTAGCACTCGGCGTCTGGGTTACCTTACCGAACAAGAGCTGTGAAATAACGTAAATTATCGGCAGCAGGCGCAATTCTCCCCAATTTACAATCGGGATAAGAAAAGGCAGCTGCATAAGGCTGTCTCCGCGTGAAAGATCAGGTATCCAGCCCGGAATAAACATGGCTCCGCGGAATTCAAAATAATTGTTGAAGAGATTATACATTGCAAAAATCAACGGAAACTGAATGATAAGAGGCAGACATCCGGAGAGCGGATTATATCCGGAAGA
>CAZQEF010000390.1:351-1791 GCA_964592325.1 uncultured Treponema sp.
CTGATAAAATTTTGCCATCTCCTCGTTCAGTTTCTTGGGATCTGACTTGTATTTTGCCTGTATCTCCTGCATCTTGGGAGCAAATTCCTGCATTTTCAGTGTTGATTCCGTACTCTTTTTCGTAAGAGGGAAAATGACAATTCGCATAAGAATGGTCATGAGCAGAATTGAAATACCCCAGTTCGGAACAAGCTTATAAAAAAGCTCCATGATTCCTTTGAGTATAAATTCGAGCGGTGCAAGTATTCCGCTTGATTCCACCATTTCATTCAAGCGGGTATCACTGAGCATATACGGATTGTTTGTTGCAACATTATACTTTGAAAGTTCCCGTTCAGTGCGGGGCCCAAGATAAAAACGCCAGATATCGGTATTTTCCCTGCCTGAAACAGGAGCGCGGGAAAGAATCATCTGCGAAACGGGTGCACCCGGATTCATTGATACAGTAGAATAGGTCACACCCTGCAACGGCATATCGGGAAGTGCTATGACTGTAAAATACTTTCCGGCCATTGCGCTCCAGGTAAAACGACTGGTAATTTCCTTGGTCTTTTCCTGGTTCAACGACACCGTTTTCTTTTTCCCGTCCAGCAAATAGAAGAATTTCCGGTATTCATACCGATCCTGTTTCTGATTCCACTCGGGACCAATCTGAGGAGACGTACGAAGGCTGTACGCTGCAGAACCAAACTGAAGTCCGCTCAGTGTCTCATCGCCGTCTATGGTTATCTTGAGTTCAAACAGGTAATCGTCCGGCGTAAAGGAATACTGCTTCACCAGGGTAAAACTGCTGGTTGATCCGTCTGCATTTCGTACCGAAAAAAGCCGGAAAAATCCGATGGAAGTGTCGCTAATTTTTCGTACATTGAAAAGCTCGTCAATTACTTTGCCGTTTTGTGCGCCAAGAAGAAGCGAAAAGGCCCGGTTTCCTTCCTGGCTGTATGCCATTTCAACCGGTTCGCCCTTGTCCATATGGTTTTTGAGCTGATATGACAAAATATCTCCGCCCCGGTTGGTAAACACAACACGGACAAGATCTGTTTCAAGTGTGTAGTGTGTTTCTGCCAGAGGCGCATCAGCACTTTCTTCTCCGGAAAGAATTTCACCGGCAGATTCTGTTGCCTCATTCGCAATCTGTGGTTCTGCCTTATTCAGTAATACAGTATCCGGTTCTTCCGTTGAAGATCCATTCTCGTTTACTATTTCAACCGATTGTTCATTTGCCGAAGGAGGAAGCGTTTCCTTGGCAGGAAAGAGTTTTGCCTGGAGCGTAAAGCCCAGTATGATGACCAGTGTTGAAAGGACAATTGCTACAACAGTGTTTTTTTCCATGATACAAATAGCTCCTTTTTAGGGCTTTGTTCCTGTCAAGTCAGGGTACCGGATCATAACCGCCCCGACGGAACGGGTTGCAACGCAGAATACGTCGAATCGCAAGAT
>CAZQEF010000391.1:0-1774 GCA_964592325.1 uncultured Treponema sp.
CCTGGCCACACGGTATTCACGTTCAACAATACTTGCAAGAATCACTTTATTATAGAGAGTGTTCCGGTCAACGGGCATTGCAGCAAGATCCGCCGTTTTCCTGAAAAAATTCGATACCATTTTTTCGACAATGGTATCGGCATCCATCCCGTAGAGGAAAGAATACGTATCAGGGAACAGAAAACCTTCGACACTGGATCCCGGCAGTTCAAACTGTCTGATCAAAGCCGGATTCGTACACGCGCGAATGAAATCGGCGCTGTCAACGACACCGGCATCATCAAGAAGAGATGCCGTTTTCCGTATGGTCAGCCCCTCGGGAATAGTGACCCTGACTGTTTCCTGTTCTCCTTCATGGAGAATCGCGAGAATTTGTGAGGTAGTCATGGCAGGAGAAATACGGTAAGTGCCTGCCTTGAGAGAATACCTCTGTATGCGGGTAAGCACAGAAGCAAAAAAGGAGGAACGAATCAGCGTCCTTTTTTCAAGATCGATCGAAATACCAAGAACCGAGGAACCCCGTGTTACGGTAAAAAGAACCGTTCCGGTTTCGTTTCCGGCCGGTCTGTTGAGTATGGCATACGCACCTGAAATAAATCCCGCAGCAACAAAGCAAAGAAGGAGAAAAAGAAAAAATACGCGGTTCAGTTTACTTGCTTTCATTAAAAAACTCTTCAGCCTCGGCAATAGTCATAGATTGATACACGGTTGATTCAAGGAACAGGCGAAAACCGTCCAGCTCATTATCCAAAACATCTTCATACTTGCGGAGTAACAGGGCAAGCGCACGGATTTCACCGTCCGAAAATGAATAACACTGTTGATGTCCGTCACTCATATCTCAAGCTCCATGCCTTCACAAGCAATTTCAATGTCAACCATGGCGTTTCCGCTGTAGTTCGAGTACCATGAAGCCGACTGTTTTACGGAATACAGCTTCTTGTCCGAATACGTCGGTTCATGATGAAAAAGAATGAGCTTGTTGAACTCCCAGTTTAACGCAAAGTCCACAGTCATTGAAAAGGAGGAATGACCCCATCCCGTTTTTGTGATGGCTTCATTCATGGTGTATTGCGAGTCCATAACAACAGCATCAGCGCCCGAAAAAAACCGGATATTTTTTTCATTCTTTTCAAAGTTTTCCCGGTTGAGTTCAGTATCAGTAGCATAGATGAACACTTTGCCGGCGTCTTCCATACGGTAGGCAACACATCCGCCGGGATGATCCATATCATGCCACTGTATGTGCGTTTCTCCTATCCATATACCCGCTTCACTGTCAGAAAGATGCACAAATTCGAGTTTTGCCCTGAACCCGTCCGGACCCTCAAAAGGAACCGGAAAATACGGCTCTTCCATCTGACGACTTAAAATATTCTGCATATCAGGATTGGTACTGTAAAATATAATCCGGTTTGCCGGATTGTATCCCGGAAGGAAAAACGGAAGCCCCTGCAGATGATCCCAGTGAAAGTGTGAAAAAAACACATGATACGTCTTTCCACCCGCGGAATTCTTCTGTCCTGAAACATGCTCTGCAAATTCCCGGAGTCCGCTTCCGGCATCCAGAATAAGCGTGTCCCCGCCGGATGTTTCTACCTCGACACATGAAGTGTTTCCGCCGACAGTACCAAAAAGCCATTTTGGAAGGGAGGCCATAAAACGTTCACGCGAATCGGCATCACGGACATCTTTTGCCGTCATTCTCTGTACAACTGCTGTAATGCGGTTCTGTATCTGAATGGGAGTAAGCGGTGCGGGTATCGATCCCCGG
>CAZQEF010000392.1:0-1770 GCA_964592325.1 uncultured Treponema sp.
CTTTTTCCCGGCTGTCGGTGGCGTCGGCTATTCGCGCAACCCCTACGTCTGGCATCCGTCCATAGACCCTAAAGCCGGCGTTATACGTATCGTCTACGGTATGGGTACGCGCGCGGTTGACCGGTCCGACGATGACTACACCCGGATCGCCGCGCTCAACGCCGTGTCCCGCCGCCCGGAAAGCGGCATAGACGCGGTTCGCAAGTTTTCGCAAAAACGGGTTGATGTTATCGATATAGAAGCGAATCAGCTCGCCGCGACAGACTTTCATGATCTGTCGTCGGTCTCAACCCCGGCCGAGCTTTCACTTGTGGCAACCCGGGATATGGAAACAAAAAGCTGGTTCGTCACTTTTGACGGGCTTCTGGAAGAAACCGGATTTGCTGCGGACATGTCACGTATCCTTTCAACCCTTGAAGAAGCGTATGAACATCCGGTGGATATCGAGTTTACCGTAAACTTCACCGGAGAGCAGGATTACCGCGTCAATATCGTGCAGTGCCGTCCCTTCGAGGCGCGCGACCCGGCAGGCGGAGGCGATCTGGCTGCCGGAAAGACTCCGGCGGAGCCGCCTGCAATCCCCGCCAAAGCGCTCCTCTCCTCGGAGAGCGGAACGGTTATCGGCCGGAGTCGGATCATCACCGCCGACGTGCTCATCTACATTCCCGCGGACGCCTATGGCACACTTCCGCCTCCGGAGAAACACCGGGTAGCGCGGAGCATCGGCGCAATAATGCGCGAAATGGGCCCGGAGAAGAAAGTTATTCTCGCCGGCCCCGGTCGCTGGGGAACCACGTCGGTTTCGCTTGGAATCCCGGTCACCTTCGCGGAAATAAGCCGCGCCGCGTGCATTTGCGAAATCGTGGAGATGCGGGATGATCTTGTTCCCGATGTGTCGCTCGGTACGCATTTTTTCAACGACCTCGTCGAGTTTGACATCCTGTATCTCGCGCTTTACCCGCACAAGGAAGGAACCGTGCTTGACCGCGATTATCTCCGCACGGCGGAAAACAGCGTGGGCTCATACCTGCCGGAGGATGAGAAGATGGAAGGCGTCATCAGGGTAATCGAGGGTGGCAGCGAGCCGTTGGTACTGTACGCGGATTCCCTCAATCAGCGGTACGTTATTGGTCATTAAAAACGGGATAACGGTACTGCTGTCAAAATTGATGAAAAAATCACTGTTCTCCAGCGGAATCCGCCGGTTTACTTTCCGGTTTTTCCTTTTTGAAAACCAGGAATTTCCCGAATACGTAATTGAGAATGACAACGATGACCGTAATGATGAGTTTGCCGACATGTTCCGAGATTCCCAGCATGCTTACCAGCAGTATCAGCCCAACCCAGTCCAAAACCATGGTGCTGCCGCGTGCCAGGGTAAAAAGGCCGAATTCGCGTAGCAGCGCGCCGATTGATTCCGTTTTGGTCCTGAATACGAACAGCTTGTTCACCACGTACGCGAAGAGCTTTGCCGTCACGAGCGCGATCAGGTTTGCCGCGCGATAGTCCGAGCCGGTGAGAAGAAAAAACTCAAACACGCCGATGTTTACCAGGGATGTGAGGACGCCGAAAACTACATAGGAAATGGTTTCACGGTTGCAGAACCGGCGGAACAGTCCCGGTATAATTCCATTTTGTCTGTTCATGATGTCAGTTTACCGTCTTTTTCCCCGCAGGTTTTCGGGGTGCGGGTTTTTTCTGTGGGGTACCTTTCTGCCGTTGTGTGCTTCCATGGTCTGACGAGAGTTCACGCATGCGCTTTTGCACGTC
>CAZQEF010000393.1:0-1770 GCA_964592325.1 uncultured Treponema sp.
GGAACCGTAGGATATTGAACGTTTGACGGAACCATACATACCGTGCGTATGGGAGTGTGCCGTGAGAAAGGAAACATCCCTGCCGTCTCCAACAAGGATTTTTGCCCGCATGACACCACGGAGGAGAATTCGCTGTACAAGGGCTTTTGTGTCTATTCCGTATATACCGGCAAGTTGTTGCGTTTTCATCCATCTGGACAGTGATTTCTTTGCCGTATGGTGGTATGACTCAGTACTGATTTGCGCCGTGATTAATCCTGCCGCCTGGCATTCGGGGGACTCCTGAAACAGTTCGAGGCCGTTATTGTCGGTTTCGCTTGCAGGAATACCGCAAGCGCCGGCAAGAGGTGCCGCCAGAAGTATGAGGGATCCCCTCACCGCGGGATCGGTCAGCAGCCGGGACAGATCCGGCTGACCTGTGTATACCAGTACTTCACCTGCAACCGATTTTTCGTGCCCGAAAGCAAATCCTTCGTATTCGGTTCCATCTTCAAGCAAGATACGTGCGTTTTTTTTTCGTTGCGGCACGGCAGTACTCCCTGATTTGTTATTCAATACGAAGAAGAGGATAGTCTCCCGATTGTCATTTTTCAAGAAAAGAGATTAAAACTTCCTTAAAAGAACCCGTGATCGTCGTTTTGGGTCCCATTTTTCCTGTCTTTCACGGGGAAGCTGGGCAGGTTCACCCAATATAAAATCGAATTTTTCAAACCAGTCTGCAGATTGGGTCGTCAGAACAAAAATTGCTGAAAAACCGGCGCTTTTGGCACGTTGAATAAGCAGATTCATGAGACGCGGGCCAATACCCATGTGTGCATACGCTTCGTCTACGGCGAGTCCCGCTATTTCCCCAACATTTTCCGGATAGGCGTGAAGAGCCGCGCAGGCACGGATTCCTCCATCAATTTCAAATACCACAAATTCATGCGCCTTTTGCTCGAGGTCCTCACTGGTTCGCGGGAGCAGAATGCTTTTCTCCACAAACGGATTCATGAGCGAGAGAACTGCGGGGATGTCATCCCGGGTCATTGTTCTGAATGTTCCGTAATTGTTGACATAGATCATGGTGCCGGAACCAAGATCGGAAAAAATTTCGGCAGGAAGGACCCCGTCAACATCCGCATCGAGAATATGCGCCCGGGTAACTCCTGCGAGACAGGCGTTTCGTGCCTGCACGAGAAGATCTGCCATCTTGTCATAGGGAAAAGACGCTGCTTCGGAGCCCCTGTTTTTCTCCAGAAAAAAATCGATGTCATCTATGGATAATGCGGCCAGACGGCCTTCTGGAGAAAGGGATGCGGATTCAGGAATGGAGAAGTCATCGATCGAGATGGTATTACCCGCTCCAAGGAAAAAAAGCTTCTCCGCCTTGAGCGCTGTCGCGGTCGCGACAGCGAGTTCTGTGGACGATATATTGTACGGTTTTCCGGTGCTCGTCCATCCGATACAGGGAATGATGGGAATAAAGCCGTCTTCCAGGGCGGCAAGAAGGGAGTCGAGCTGTATTTTTTCCACAAGACCTGCGCTTCCGTAATCTTCCCCGTCGACAACCCCCCGACCGCGTGCGCGTACCCAGTTTCCTATCACGGCCGTAAGCCGCTCGGCCGAGAGCCGTGTCATGATCCGGTTCGAAACATCAAAGGCCGCCATCTTGATAAAATTCATTCCTTCTTCGGAAGTGATACGGATGGTGTTCTGAATTTTCCAGGCAATGCCGTATGAATCCAGTACCCGGTTGATATGGTTGTGCGCTCCTGGAATGAGGACAAT
>CAZQEF010000394.1:0-1768 GCA_964592325.1 uncultured Treponema sp.
CGGCAGCTCGTCTGCGCTCGAATCAAACCGGGCCATTGTTTCTGCCATTCGCAAGGGTCTTTCCGCCGCCGGAGGGGAAACCGACGCCGTTGCCCTTTCCGAACCGCCCGTACAGGATGACCGGCATGCCGACGTTGACTGGATTCTCAACGCGACAGGAAAAATTGATGTTGCGCTTCCCCGAGGAGGAGCGGCGCTCATAAAACGGGTGGTGGAAACCGCCCGTGTTCCGGTGATAGAAACCGGTTCCGGCGTTTGTCATGTCTACATTGATGAATCCGCGAATGCCGGTATGGCCGTAGCCATAGCGGAGAACAGCAAAATTCAGAAACCTGCCGCCTGTAATGCGCTTGAGTGCCTGCTGGTACATGCATCCCGGGCCGAAGAAATTCTTCCGCTCATCAAGGCGGCTTTCGAGAAATACGAGCAAAAAACAGGCAGGCCCGGCGGTGTTGAACTCCGTTGCGACGAGCGTGCCCTTGCCATTCTCCAGGGATCGGATAATGCGGTTCCCGCATCAGATGAGGACTGGGGTTTTGAATACCTGGACTATTGCATGGCCATCCGTGTGGTGGATTCCCTGGATGACGCCATTGATTACATTAACACCCACAGCACCAGACACTCCGAAGCCATCATAACCGAGTCCCGGACGAACGCTCGCCGTTTCCAGCAGCGGATTGATTCGGCCTGCGTGTATGTAAATGCCTCGATACGTTTTACCGACGGCGGAGAATTCGGTATGGGTGCCGAACTGGGCATCAGTACGCAAAAACTCCATGCCCGCGGTCCCATGGGAGTTACCGCGTTGACAACAATCAAGTATTTTATTGACGGCGAAGGACATGTCCGGCCATGATCGAAAAAGCCATACGTGCCGCGCGGAAAATAGTCATCAAGGTGGGGTCAAACACCCTGGCCAAGAAGGACGGCACCATAAACCGCGAGTTCATGAATGATTTTGCGTCCCAATGCGCCGATTTGATGGAAAGCGGCAAGGAAATCGTGCTGGTTTCTTCCGGCGCGCAGGTTGCCGGTGTGTCTACGCTTGACCGCTGGGCTCGCAAACGGGATATCCACTATCGCCAGGCGCTTTGCGCGATCGGCCAGGTGGAGCTCATGGACAACTGGCGCCGCTCTTTTGCCGAGCGCTCAATTCACATCGGCCAGCTTTTGCTCACCAAGGACGATTTTCAGGATGATTACCGTACCCTGAACATGCGGAACACCCTTTTTACCCTGGTGGATGAGCATGTCGTGCCGATAATCAACGAGAATGATTCGGTATCAACCGAAGAGATAAAGATCGGGGACAATGACAACCTGAGCGCGCTTACCGCCATTCTCTGGGGAGCAGATCTCCTGATGCTCTTCAGTGATATTGACGGGGTGTACGACAAGAGTCCCAAAGAACATGATGATGCGCGGCTGATCGAGGTTGTTCCCGACATAGCGGTTTTACGCGACACCATTTTACTGGGTTCTTCCAGCAGTTTTGGCACTGGCGGAATGGCAACAAAACTGGAAGCGGCTGAAAAGGTCACCTCATATGGCATTCCCATGCTGTTGGCAAACGGCAGTGCGCCCCGTTGCCTCTCGTCGCTGGTTGACGGAAGCCGGCTGGGAACCATCTTTCTCGAAAAATAGGAGCACGGCAAGGAGCGGATTATGTCACGGATTAAAGCAGGATGTATCGGAACCGGAGTTATGGGCTCGGCTCTCATGGAGTCGGTTGCGGCAGTGACCGGTCCGGAACAGGTGCTTGTGT
>CAZQEF010000395.1:0-1765 GCA_964592325.1 uncultured Treponema sp.
AGCTTTTGTGGCCCAGGAGTTCCTGAATGTAGCGGATGTCGGTGCCGTGTTCAAGAAGATGTGTCGCGAAACTGTGGCGAAGGCTGTGAATGCTTACATTCTTTACTATGCCGGCTTTTTTTGCTGCGGCATAGAAGATCGCCTGAGCAGAACGTACGGTGAGGTGTGTGCCCGGATTTGCCCCCGGGAACAGCCATTCCCGTATCAGTATAGTTTTGCGGTATTCATCATAGAGCTGAATGATTGATTGAGAAAGCATGACATACCGGTCCTTGGCACCCTTTCCCTCACGAACCTTGATCATCCCGCGGTCAAAATCAAGATCTCCCGTCCTGATGGAAACCGCCTCGCTCACCCGGAGACCGGCCGAATAGACAATCATGAGCAGGAGGCGGTGTTTCAGATTTGATACCGCATCAAAGATCCGCAGTACTTCATCCTCCGAAAGGACATCGGGATAGTGGATCGATTTTTTGGGCAACGGAATATGTTTGGCCGGGTTGGGAAGTGCCGGATGGATAACGTCATAATACAGTTGGAGAGAGGCAACGAGTTGCGCAAGATAACTCCGGGAAACCCCCAGGTTACGCCGCAGCTTCTCGACGTACAGGGCAACATCGTCATGCTGGAGTGCTGTTTCCGACAGACCGCTGAGCAGAAAAAAGCGTTCAAGATGATTCGTGTAGGTTTTGATCGTTTTCCGGCTGTAATTCCGGTAGTGTAAGTAGCGGATATACCGCTGAATTTTGTCCTTGAATTGATTGGTATCGGTCATGGATGAACCCCCTGACCGGAATATAGGCAGTATTCACAATTCTGCCCGAAAACAGCCATCCACGGCACCGTTTTTCTGTCCTGTGCCGTTAGCGGGAGGGGCGTGTACCGGCATGATTCCGTGCCGCCGAAACAGGCTCCGGATTCATGGGAGAATCGGCCCCGGAGAGGGAACCGCTCCGTGCATATTTTGTGATGGGTTCAGTATATAACGGAAAAGGCGGGGGATAAAGCAGAATTTGTAAAGCGGATGGCTGGCGTAATTTTCGCCGGTTTGTACCAAATATGCAACTATACGGAATATGGCGTGTCTAAAAGCTTATACTACAAAAACATCGCATTTTTTCAGGAGAAATCATGAATACCATTCCTCAAGTTATTCGCGGCGTCCAGGAAAAATACCCCGACCTGAACGCACAGTTCTACCGGGAAGGGAAGAATTCAGCCTTCGTTCCGCGTACTTTTGCCGAATTTTACCAGGACTCGCTCGATTTTGGCGCGGGGCTTTTGAGCCTCGGACTTGCGGGCGCGGAACCCGTGGGACTTCTTTCGGACAACAGGAGGGAATGGACCATCGCCGATATCGGAATCCAGTCGTGCGGCTCGGCGGATGTTCCCCGTGGCCGGGATATTACCGACGCCGAAATCAGCATTATTTATGGCATTACAAAATGCCGTATTGTCATAGCCGAGCGCGATGTTGAACTCAAGCGTCTTGTTGCCGCCAAAAAGGATCTCCCCGATCTTGAGACGGTTATTGTGATGGAGATGTCCGATGCGATGCCCGAAGCGCAAGGCCTTACCGTATTCGCTTTTTCACAGGTTATGGCCATGGGAGCGGAGTTTCGGAAGAAGAATCCGTCCGCGATCGAGAAACTGGTGGATAAGGGACAAAAGGATGATGTCGCGACGATCATTTTTACTTCTGGAACGACCGGCAGACCCAAGGGAGTTCCCCTGACGCAGGAAAACTATCTTCTGCATGTTTCCG
>CAZQEF010000396.1:0-1761 GCA_964592325.1 uncultured Treponema sp.
GCCATCGTTTTCAATGATATCCACTGCACTGCCATTTCTCAGATCAAATTCACGCGCATAGACAGCGGGGATTCTTATCCCGAGACTGTTACCCCATTTTTGAACAATTGTTCGCATAAAAACACCTCACCATCCAATATATACTTTGTATATACTTCTTGCAAGTATACATTTTATATACTATACATGGCCTCAGTTTATCGATTTGTTCTTAAATCCTGTGACCTTTCGGCAGAATCATGAGCCGGGGAATCCGGATGTAGTCTTTTTTGCTGATCACTTCCATTACCGCGTCGGCAATGTCCTCGGGGAGAAGCGCGTCGCTGATATGCAGGAGCTCCTGCGGAGCCGTTCGGCAATTGCTTTTCCGATTCCGCTCGACGCGCCGGTTACCACCGCAGTCTTTTTCATGCCGCACTCCACTGCTACGAAATTTGTTGAACAATTTCCGCGAACAGTTCCTCTATCTTGTCCCCGAGCGCCCGGAATTTGTCCGCTTTCCCGTTTTTCTTGTCAAAAATGAGACTCATGCGCAAAACACCGTTCGTCGTGTTGAGTCCGATAACCGTCTCGCCGTTCACCGCGGTGAATACCGGTCCGAAAAACTCGCGGATATCAAGGTCATTATACGACGCTTTCAGCAGCGTCCGGCCAAGATTGGAAAAAGAAAAATCATAATCCATCGGATCTGGCCCGAAACTCATCATGAGCGACTCCGGATCAGGAACATCATCAAAGGAATCCCTGAAGTGGAAATACTCCTCAATGTCCTTCATGCCCGCGCGGTTTTCCCGGATACCGTCGCGGATGCGCAGGGCCATCTCTTCCACAGACCGGGCACAGTCAACTTTAACCTTCACGATACCGTTATAGGCTCCGGCAAGCGTGCGGTATTCCTCCTTGAGATACTGGCGGAAATCCACCGGACACTGGATGGTCCGCTCGTATCCCTCGTCCGGTCCGAAAACTTCGGCCGATGCCTTGAGTATCCGGGCGCCGAGGTAACTGTTCACCGTGAGCCCGGCTTCCCGTGCCATCTCGACGAGGCGGGCGGTGCCGTCACTTTCCAGGGTAAAGAGCCTGAGGTAATAGTCAGACACGGTATACGGCGGCATGACGAAAGGCTCCGGCGCGGGAGGCTCTTCCTTTTTCCAGTCCGGCTCCGGCCGGGTCAACAGCTCGTCGCGCACTTCGTCAAGAAGGACATCGTAGAGAACGGGCATCTCCGCGCATCCGGGCAACGACGTTACCTCTCCGCTGTATAACCGCAAAAAATCATGAATTATCCAGGTCGCGGCGATACCGTCCGCGACCCCGTGCTGGAAGACAAAGCAAAGCTCAGATCCCTGGCCGGCGTTCCGCCAGTCAAGCGAGAAAAGCGGTCCGGTAAAGGGATCGAACTCCCGGCTCATATGCGCGAGCATGAAGGCTTCACGGGAAACATGCCCCGCTTCTGCCTCTACATCCCGCGCGATCAGAAGAGGAACGGGTTCCTCGCAAACCATGTCCATCTGCTTCCCTTCAGTGTACTCCTGATGCGCGAACAGAGCGGGATGGCGTTTCGCGAGTGCGGCCAGGACCGTCCGCGCACGCGCTTCATCAAAGGGTTTGTCAATACGAAGCAGGAACGCAAAGTTCAATGGAAACTGCCGTCCGAAAAAGAGCATGTAGCGTTCAAGACTCGACGTTTTTCTTCTCATGGGGACCCCTCCAACCTGAAAATCGTTCACGGCAGCGCATGCGCCGTGTTCCATGGGGAAT
>CAZQEF010000397.1:0-1758 GCA_964592325.1 uncultured Treponema sp.
GATGTTCTTGTCGCGGTTCTCGCCGGTCGTATAGGCGATGTTCTTGTCGCGGTTCTCGCCGGATATATATGCACCCTCAGTCAAGCCGGAATCGGCTGATCTGCGGGATGCTCCCTGTACTGCCGAAACAGCACTCCGGGATGTGGTGCGTGCAACGACGAAAAGAACAAGAAATACAAGAATTGCAGCAAAAAGAATCAGGATAACGGCATAGGCGAGCGGCCCTCCGTGGTATAGTGCCTGACGAATGGAAAATGAACGGATATCGACGGTAATATAACCGGATTGGGGAACAGTTCGCATATTGTTGGAAAAACGCAGTGAAAGGGGGATGCTCTGTTTTCCAAGCGGTACGCTTTCGGGAAGCATGATTTTTGCACGGAGTGTTGCCGATTTTCCCGGTTTGATTGACACAAAAGCGGTTTCTTCAAGGACATCTACCGAGTCAAACATGACTTCTGTAAGTTCCATGTTGACCGTTTCATCAGAAACATTGGAAATTTTGAGGGGAAGAACAAAGAAATGTCCCTGTGCTCCAATGTCTTCCGGGAAAGTCACTTCCGGAAGGGCAAAAACTTTGTCTACAAAGTCAACCGGTACATCCTCTCCGAGAAACTCGCTGACCGGTATGTCAAGCTCAGAGGTAAAATCCCCCGAAACATCAAAATATTCCTTTGTTTCGTCGTCTGAAGAACCGGCGGTGGTATCAAGAATGATTGATTCATCAAGAGAACGTATTACGGCATTGTCCGGGAAGGGAAGTTTGATATAATAAACTTTCCAGCCGGCACTGCGTATTTTTTTGGTGAGGGAAACCAGCTCGTCCCGGGATTCCTCGGCTGTGTATCCCGCATAAGTGCTCGTATCAGGCGGGTTGAAAATACCGTCTGAAATTATTATGACAATTTTGTCTCCCTGCGGGGCAAGCGAGGAGACATACTGCCAGGTAAAGTGCAATCCGGAAAGAAAGTCGGAATTTATTCCGAGAGGATACAGCAGCATGAACCGTGAGACGATACGGGATATATCCTGCTCGTTTTTGACCGGTTGTACTACTTCCAGATTAACCCGGGAATTGAAGGATACAAGATGGAACGTGTCTCCCTGACGTACAAATTTGCGTGTAATATCGGGCAAGATGCGATTGTTTACCTGTTCAAACCAGGGGAGAATGGTCCCGGATGCGTCCATGAGTACAACAATGTCTGCCCCGGACGCAAAGAGCGTACAAGCGGCAAACAGAAGAACGAATACCGTGACCAGTCTCTTAACATTTTTCATGCCCATACCCCTCGATTGGTAAAAATCACATTGGCGCGGCAGTTATGGCTGTAATCGTGTAATTATATTCGCGCTCGTTTATGGTAAAGGTAAGTGTTTCTCCTACCCGGTGATTCAATATGGCATTGCCGAACGGGGACATATAGGAAATGACCAAATTGTCAGGATCAGATTCCCACGGACCCAGGATGGTGTAGGTTTCTTCCTTGTTTTCACTGTTGTTTGTCAGCTTGACCACCGTTCCGAAAGAAACTCTTGCGACGGTGACGGTCGTCGGGTCGAAGACCTGTGCTCGTTCAATTTCTTCCTGCAGACGGGTCGCGGTGGTATTCAAGATTGTCTGGCGTTCCTTCGCTGCCTTGTATTCGGCATTTTCCCTGAGGTCTCCCAGTGAGAGTGCGTATCCGATTTCTTTCGAGTTTGCCGGCATTTCCACATCAACAATATTCTGAAGCTGTTTCTTCTTTTCTTCAAGCA
>CAZQEF010000398.1:0-1756 GCA_964592325.1 uncultured Treponema sp.
AGGGACCGGCAGCCACTCCCCGCGAGTGGCTTTTTTATTGGTAAAATATAAAAAATTGGTCCATACTGTTAGCGTATGAGTGACAAACTGACGACCTTTGAAAGACTGGTTCATACACTTGAATCCTCTGAACGACAGGACTTGCTCCGCAAACTTGCCAATAATACCGAGATGCGTTCAGGCGAACTGCGGGCAGGACGACGTGCCGATATAATTTCCGGGGGTGGCGGGATGATCCCGGAAGACCGGTTCCGTGAGATAGGCTTTCTCATGCGTCTCTGGTTCGGTTTTTGTTCCCTTTTTTCTTCCGCGTCTCCCCTCCAGCTGTACAGCCGCTATCTCGTATCAAATCTGGGGAAAAAACTTTCACGCACCTGCGGGGCATATGTCGACATCCGCCAGCGACTGTATCTTTCTGCCTTTTATCAGGATCTTCGACAACTGCAGAAAATCCAGTTCTTCTTTACGTCTCTCCTGCGAGCCTATGAAGAGAACAAGGGTGGCTTTTTCATCATTCTTTCATCATTGATGATGAAAAAAACGGCGGAGTCCATCGCATCTGCCGCAGATCCGTTTACATTTTCCGCCGAAGCAGGGGATCAAAAGGATGTACGGTTAACCTGCGTTCGTGCCATGGATTCAGTGCTTTCGAATATTCCCGCAGAAGAGCGCGCCGGAATGTATCAGGCCGCACAGGGTATTGAATGGATGCGGCGTTTTTGCGCGGTTCCACTCGATCGTATACTTCTCAGGTTTGACATCATGACCGGGATAGCACAGGGATGCCCCGTTGATTCGGTTACCGAAGAAATGAAGAGCCTTGTCAATGCGCTTTCAAGTGCGCGGAGCATTCCCATACTCATGCTGGAAGCAATGTTTCTTTTTTCCGAACAGGAACACGTTCGTGAAAGCGGGTACGATATGGAAAAGGAATGTTCGCAATTTCTTTCCCAGGCCGCAGGACACCTGGGCGTTATTGCCGATTTCAAGGCCACGCTCCCGCTTGCAGACTTCGTGCGCTACAGCATATCCGACATCAGCTGGCAGCCACATGTCAGTGAGGGAGGGGAAGACTGGTTTATGCTGTTCAGAAATGCCTGGAAGAAGCGCTTTGAACAGCGGTGGACACTCTGGCATCGGGAGCACCGCCGGGCCATGCTTGCAGGCCGTATGCGCGATTTTCTGGGGACAGACGGACTGCCTCCTTTGCAATACCGGCCGTGGGAAGGGATGTGGCTTCCGTTCACACTTCGAAGGGAGTTGTCCCTTAAATTCCTGAAAGGATTTTTTACAACAGTGTATCCCGGCACCATAATGAAACCGCTCAAGGTTGTGCTCATTGAAGGTGATTTTTACAAACGCGAGAATCTCATGGAGTATACCGATGCGTTCAGTACGCTGGAACATGAATTGAGCCTTATAGAGGGCTTTGAACAGCGTCTTGCTCCAAAGGGGGATCTCGGAGAGGGGTTTGCCCTGATTCATCGTGAGAAGATTGCAACGGTCAAGGGGAAGGCGCGTCTCGAGAATCTCATGCTTACCACGGACTCCGAAGTTGAAGCTATCATCTCGAAGGCTGTTTCCGCCTTTACCAGCATTGATCTCATTCTTGCGGGGATTATTGATGTAGTCCGTGGTGGTGCCTATGAAACGCTGGTCAACATGGCCTCAATACAGGGGAAACGGAATGACCGGTTCCGCAAGGAATTGATACTCGTCCGTCAGCTGGTCCGGGAAGCATCCATGATAGTCAGTG
>CAZQEF010000399.1:0-1742 GCA_964592325.1 uncultured Treponema sp.
CGGGTTAAAGGCGCCATGGGCGTATCATTGCGTAAAAAGGTTTCCTTTGTTGCAAGTGCCAACATGTTTAACGAGATCTATCTTGACAATTCGGTATCCGTGTATGATTTTGCCGATACCCAGGCCCGGGATCTTGCAAGTTACGCGCTTCCCGACGCGTCCATACTGGTGGTGGAGCCGGGGATCCCCCGGACTGCCAATTTTGTGTCCCTTATGCGGCGCGCGCTCATGAATAACGGGTTTTCCCCGAAATCTCCCTGTCCGCACGACGGGCGTTGCCCTTTCCCCGGAGAGCGGGGAAAGAAGTGGTGTCATTTTGTACTGGATACCGCGATAGCCCCCGAAAAACTCAGAAAACTTTCCGATCAGGCAGGGCTCGCCAAGGATCGTGCTGCGCTTTCTTTTGTGTTTTGCACAGGACCGGAAAACCTGTCCGTTTCCGATGAGCCGACTGCCAATGAAGAACCGCTTGCCATGCTCTCCCGTATGAATGATCTCTTCCCGCCTTTGCGCATACGCATACTTTCCGATCCGATTCGCCTGCCGGGATACCGAACCGGCAGGTACGGATGTTCTGATATGGGAATGGTGCTGGTAAGTGGTTCTCATGCGGCGGGCGCATATCTTGAATCATGTCACTCGGGGTACTGCATCGAGCTTCCGCGGCCGAACCGGAAAGATCTTGAACGTGATTCAAAAAGCGGCGCGCTTCTTATTGAGCTGGACCGGACTCATCCATCGGATCGGAACCGAACATCTTCGCAAGCTGTTTCCTCAGCGCGTTCAGGTCCCGGGGATACGGCGCGTTAAATGTTTCGCTTGTTCCGGTTACCGGGTGTTTGAACGAAATGGTTCCCGCATGAAGGGCGAGACGGTCGAGCAACGGTCGTTCCTCAAAGGGATCTCCTCTCCATGACCGCTTGATCGTGGAAAGAAATACCGGTTTTCCGTCGCCGTACAGCGGATCGCAGACAATGGGAAACCCTGACAATTGCAGATGCGCCCGGATCTGATGGGTTCTGCCGGTAATGAGATCGGCTTTCAGCCAGGTGAACGGTCCGCATTCCGCAAGCACGGAAAAGCGGGTTACCGCAGGCTTTCCCTTTTTCGGGTCGCGTACACTCCGGTGTTTCTGATCTCCGTCTGCACGCAGAGGTATGTCTATCTCCGTTTCCTGCCATAGCGGGCGTCCGTGAACAAGGGCATGATATGTTTTCTGGATCCGGCGTTCCTGAAATGCCAGGCTCAATTCACGGTGCGCTTCTGCTGATTTCGCATATATGACCAGTCCGGACGTATCCTTGTCGATCCGGTGCACGGCATAGAGACGTTCGCCTGTTTTGCACAATTCCCCGGTTGCAAGGACATCAAGACGCGGAGCATCCGGATCCCACCGGTCGGCTGCAA
This sequence comes from uncultured Treponema sp., assembly GCA_964592325.1. GTDB lineage: Bacteria > Spirochaetota > Spirochaetia > Treponematales > Treponemataceae > Teretinema. Next base: position 1,408 of record CAZQEF010000399.1, read on the forward strand.
CAAGCAGTCCGGAGGATTTATTGAGAACGACCAGGTGTTCATCCTGATATATAACTGAAAAGAGTTCATTCTTTTTCATATCACTGAGTATACCGTAAAGGTTCTGTTCTGTCCCATGTCCGGAAGATTCAACTTATGGTTTCAATGTCAAAGGGTGTTTCCTGATAGACAAAATAATTCAGCCAGTTGACGAATAGAAGATTTGCGTGCGCGCGCCAGGTTACCGGCGGGAAGTGCTCCGGATTGTTATCGGGATAATAGTTTCGCGGTAAATCAATGGTCATGCCCTTCGTCACGTCGCGCTCATATTCACGGGCAAGCGTATCCGCATCATA
>CAZQEF010000400.1:0-1739 GCA_964592325.1 uncultured Treponema sp.
GCCAGTATGGGTGCCGGTGAAAGGCGGAGAAATACCGAAACATCGGATTCAATCGATTTTGCCTGTTCCAGGTACCGGTTCCCCTGCAATTTGACTCCGGGGTTTTTTATGACCAGGTCTGCATTCGTAAAATCGTTCAGTTCGTGGCTGCCGAGGACAAAGCGGATTCCGGGATGGTCGGACAGGGCGTGTACCGACGGGGCAAGCTCCTGTTCGCTTTTCATGTCGGTAACGGTTACAAGCGCGCCGTGGCTTGCAAAAAAACGTGCGGATGCAAGACCCCCTCCATTCAGACCGAGTCCCATGACGGTAACCTGGAGTCCGGCAAGATCTTTTACTGTCACAAAGGGCGGGTTGTTAAAACTCAATGGTGTATTCCTTCTGGTCACGCTCGTTCAGCGATGCGGTGATGCGCAGATTCTTCCATCGTTCGCCCGGAGCCGGCGGGAACTGTTCCTTGAGCTCACGGAAAACGGCGGCTTTTTCCGAAAAAGTATTTTTATTCAATTCTTCGAGAATCCGGTCAAGCGCTCCCTCGATGTATGGGCGTATTTCATGGAGAAGGGCGGGGCTTTCAATTCCGAAGGCATTCATGCTTACGCAGTGCTGTTTGCAGGTTACCGGATAATAGGGATGATTCCGTGTTCCGGGGGGAAGAACCAGTTTGCTGAAGAACTTGTTGATGTCGGCATCCATCCAGATACCGTGCACCATGTATCCCTCACCTGATTCTCCCTTCCAGGTTACCGGTATGGTCTGATTCAGGACCAGTGAATCCGAATCGAGTCCGTTAAGCGGGAAATAGTCGCATTCAAAGTACAGATGATTTGTCCGGTAGGCAGGGGTGCGATCATTGGTTCCGGGAGACACTATTTCCGATTCCAGCGTTCTGCAGGCGAGATCGACAAGAACCATGTACAAATATGCCTGTCCATCATATTCCTCAATACGGTAGAATGTGGGGGTATGAATCGACCGGGGATCGAAATTCCATCGGGTTCCTGCAATGAGGGACGGGCACTGTTCTGCAAGAAAGGCGACCAGCGCGTAAACGGTTTCCCGGTATCCTTCGGGGGGGGTGCTGTTTTCCATGGAGTGGTGTACCGGCAGTGCGGGAATGTTCATCGGTTTCTCAAGGACAAGGAATTGGTCTTCCCCTTCGTTATAGTAAAAATGCACCGGGTCCGGTATGCGTTCAGGGATTATATCGCGCAAGACCGAGTTTATGGCCGCATCTGAAGAGATTTGTGCTGGTTTACTTGTAATCCTGCCCATACGGATTTATAGTATAGTATAATGAATCGAAATAAAAGCATTCTTTATGCCTTATTTTTCTTTCTCTGCTGCACTCTTCCCCTTTCGGCGGAGGGGGTTTTTGCGAGTATAATTTATGCAGAAGGGATATCGTTCCGCCTCATACGGGACGGCCGTCCGCGGCAGATTTTCGTAGACAACAAGGACGTGTTCGGTATGGAGGTAAAGCCGGGAGATATTTTTCAGACGGCTTCAGAAACAATGCTTGAGTTCACCATTCATGAACTGGGCGCTACCGTAAAAATTGCGGAAAACACCTCCTTCCGTTTTGACCGTGAACCGGATAACAAAAGGACGACCGGAGAATTGTATTATGGGCGGGTCCGGGCAAAGGTTGACCGGTTGGCCCGGGGAAACACCTACCGTATTTCATCGCCGTCGCTTGTTGCCGGTGTTCGCGGTACCGACTTCGGGCTTGATGTTAT
>CAZQEF010000401.1:0-1731 GCA_964592325.1 uncultured Treponema sp.
CGTGACCCCATATTCAACCCGGGAGACATATTCATCATCATCAGCCAGTCCGGCGAAACGGCGGACACCCTCGCCGCCATGCGCATGGCGAAAAAAGCCGGCGCGCGCATCATTGCCATAACCAACGTAGTGGGCTCAACGCTTGCCCGCGAAGCCGATCTCGTCATGTATACCTGGGCCGGTCCGGAGATTGCCGTGGCTTCCACCAAAGCATTTACCACCCAGCTCATGTGCGTCTACCTCATCGCGCTCAAATTCGGCGCCCTCCGCGGCGGTATCAACGAAACGGAACTGGCCCGCTACATCGACGCGCTTGAAGAGCTTCCCGCACAGGCGGAGCGGATTCTTTCCCACAAGGAAGACATCCAGCGTTTCGCCGCGGGAAACTTCAATAAAACGAAAGCGTTTTTCATGGGGCGCCTCTTCGACTACGCCATCAGTCTGGAAAGCGCGCTCAAACTCAAGGAAATAAGCTACACCCACTCGGAAGCCTTTGCCGCGGGGGAACTCAAGCACGGCCCCATCGCCCTTGTGGACGAATCGACACTGGTCGTGGCTATTTGTACCCAGCGCGCCCTCTTCGAGAAGATGGAATCGAACATCAAGGAAGTCAAAGCCCGCGGAGCGTCCACCATTGTCATCACGTACGACGATGAACACTTTTTTGACAGTGTAGCCGACGAAGTCTTCCGCATACCGGCCTGTCCCGATCCGCTCACCCCCATCCTTTCGGTCATTCCCTGCCAGCTGTACGCCTATTACTGCGCCGTGCAGCGGGGCAATGACCCGGACAAACCGCGCAATCTCGCGAAAAGTGTAACGGTAGAATAAACTACGGCGGGAATTCTTGAAATATCAGTGCAGAGACACTACACTTTTACCTGATAAGTGGGGGTGTACCATGCAGAAAACTGTCGGACTGGTTATTTTCTCCGTAATGGCAATGCTTTGTGTAGTGTCGTGTTCACCCGGACTTGAACCGGCAAAAAGCGAGGCCCGGGTTTCTGTTTCCCTTGACTCATTCATCCCTCCCGCCGGAACGGCTTCCGGCCGTGCGGTCGCTCCTGACTATGGCTACCTCTATATCCGGACCATCGGCGGCCCCCTTGGCGATACCGGTCCCTGTTACGGCCCGTTCCGGCTCAGCACGGGTTCAACCTTCACCACTACCGCCATACCCGCCGGTTCGTACGCGGAAATCGGGATTCTCTACGCGACGGAACCTCTGGAAGACCGCACAGCGTCGTATAACAACGTAAACTACACTTTTACCGAACTCATGCGCCTTCCCGACAGCAGTTTTCTTGATTTCACCGAAGGGAGCGGTTTTACCCCCTCCGGTTTTGATACCATGATTGACGGGTATGCTTCCGGTTTCCTCCTGGAGGGGGTTACTGTATATCAGGGCAGGGATAATGTTCTTTCCGCCCGGCTCGAGCCGATTATGGGAACGCCTACCGCAAGTAACTCTACCATGGGATCTTTCCTTACTGACACCGGAACCATAGTTCGGAGATTCTACGAATTTGACATAAGCGATCCTGCATACTTTTCCAGTGGAGTTTCAACCTGTACGCTTTCCGCAACTGTAGCAACTTTTACCCGGGCAATCCTTTTCGACCGGTTTGGCATCCCGGTGTGCGAGCTCATTGACAGCATACCGCAGACTTTTCCCGCACGATTGCGGCTGGCGGCAGCCTTCTGCGTCTCGCCGAGTTGCTTCTGCGCGGC
>CAZQEF010000402.1:0-1729 GCA_964592325.1 uncultured Treponema sp.
TAGAACGAGTGATAATCTTCCTCCGAAAGATCGTTCTTCGACTTTTGCCACATGGCGTTTGCGTCGTTGATCTGTTCAGAAACCGGAGTTTCGCTTTTTACCTTGCCCTTGTCATCGTATTCCTTCTTTTCATAATGCAGGTATATGGGGAACGCGATATGATCCGAATAGCGTTTTACAATATCCTCAATCTTCCAGCGGCTCGCGAATTCCTTGTCATCATCATTGAGATGCATGATTACACAGGTTCCGTGGCCTGCTTCTTCCACACCTTCAATAAGTGGAAACGCGGTCGCGTCAACAGAATCGAGCTCGTACGCGCCCTTGCCATCGGAAACCCACTTCCATACCGTATCCGTCCCGGCTTTTTTGGAAACAACCTCGATTTTGGAGGCTACCATGAAGGCTGAGTAGAACCCCACACCGAATTGCCCGATGAGGTTCGAGTCCCGTTTCACGTCATTTGCCAGCTGATCAAGGAATGCCTTTGTACCTGACCGGGCAATGGTTCCCAGATTCGCAATGATGTCCTGTTCATCCATACCAATTCCCGTATCGCGGACGGTTATGGTATTGGCCTTTTCATCAAAGAGGATGTCCACCCGCGGGGAAAACTGCACCGCCTTGTACGCGTCATCAGACAGGGTCAGATACTTCAGTTTATCCAGCGCGTCGGAAGCGTTGGACACTATTTCCCGTAAGAATATTTCCTTGTTTGAATACAATGAATGAATAATGAGGGTTAACAGCTGGTTAACCTCTGTTTGAAATTGATGGGTTGCCATGTTTCTTTTCTCCTGAAGATGAATATGCTCTTAATGTAGTGAAAAAAAGAACAAATCGGCAAGAGTTTTATGGTAAAATGCCCGTATGACAATTCGCACCGGTAGCATCCTTGCTTTTATACTTCTCGTAATCTTTCCGTCTGCCGCCAGGGAGCCGGTTTTTTTTGCTTCCTGCGGATCCGGAACCGGGTCCGTACGGGAACTGGTATATTCCAATGACGATATAATGAGCGAACTGGTGTGGCCGCTCGATTCACTTACCACGGTGACCATGGGAACCGCGCTGCCGGTCGGCAGAAATTTCTCGATCGGGATATCCTTTGAAACGGGAATGCTCCTTACCCGGCAATACATGACGGATTCGGATTATCTGAACCTCCCGTATGACAGCCGGATGACCCATTTTTCCCGCCATACCGCCGAACTCGATTACTATCATGAATTCAGTGTCTCATTATCCCGCCTTTTTTCCACTCCGCTCCGGGGAGTCCGCACCGGCCGCAGGATCGGCATTACGCCCCATCTGGAACTGCGGTGGACAAGCATGGCCTGGACCGGGAAGGACGGGTATACGCAATACGGTGAAATTGCAGGAGTCTATTATCCCTGGAACCCCTTTCTGGTGAAAAATCCGCTTGTGGGGCCGGTTATAACCTGGAAGCTGTCGCGGATTATGCTTCTCGCCGCGGTTTCCGCGGATGTACCGCTCGGGGACCGTTTTACCGTCACCGGAAAACTGGCCGCAACGCCGCTTGTATATTGCAAAGCCACGGACTCCCATTTGAGAACCGGAGTTTTCTACAAAGATACCGTTCTCGGCGGGCTCTATATAGAACCGAATCTCCGTGTTGCCTGCGCCATTACGGAAAAACAAACGGTATTCCTTTCGGGTTCATGGATCCGGATGTCGGGATCCCGGGGGGATACCCTTTCGGGGATAATCG
>CAZQEF010000403.1:0-1728 GCA_964592325.1 uncultured Treponema sp.
GGATTGTCATTCTCATATCTCCCTCCTCATGGAAATTGACTCAGTAAGCTGAATGATTTTCAGCGTGATTTAATTGTAATTCTTAAATGTTGAATCAGTCAACAATAAAATGTTGATAGAAACAACAAAAGATTTTTTGTATTTTTCAGACTGCTCGTTTATATTTTATACATGAAACACATATCGTTTGTTGAGAAACGCCTCCAGGCTGCATACCGGGAAGAAGGTGAAGAATTCCGTGCAACAGCACGGATCCTGTTCAAAATAATCATTGGAATGGCCTTGCTCGGAGTGGTGTTGGCGGTATTCATGCGCGGTTCCAGACAGCAACAGGTTCTCCTTGGTTTTCTTTCGGTATCGTTCATATTCATGTCCCTGCTTGTTTTGTATGGAAAAGCCCGAATTATCAGTTTGATTCTGAGTTATTCGCTTTCAATTGTACTCAGTTTGATTGTTTTTTCAAATCCGGAAACAAAAGGGTATCTTGAATACTACATGATAGGATTTTTTAATCTGGTAGCCATGGGTATTACGGTACTGGTCGGGTTTTATGCCTGGCAGGGAATCCCCATCGCCGCCGTGTCCATCCTTGCACTGGTGGCCAACCTCTTTATTCGTACAATGCCCTGAGCGGCTGAAACCGGGAATACCACACAGATTGATGATATTTTCATTGTTTCTGCTCTTACCCTCTTTTCTGCGGGAAGTCTTTACGGGGTTTTTACCCGGAGTGCCCTGTTCCGTACTCTCGCGGCTGAGGCAAACGAAAAAAACGGGAAACAGCTGGCTGTGCTCCGCGAGGCCATGGAAGCTTCGAGTTCGGCTCTCTCTCATGGTGACAAACTGGAGCAATCCGCGGCACTGACAACCGGACTGAGCAACAAGGCGCTTGATGGCGCGGGATCCGCAGGAGCTTCCATGCGGGAGGTACTCGAGGATACCACTCGCCTTGAGGAAAAGCTCGACGCCATTGCCGAGAATTCGCGAACTGCGCGTACGAGCGCAGAGGCACAAAGCAGCGTGATCAACGAAACCTCGGCCGCAATTGAGGAAATGACTGCTTCAATAGTAAGCATTACCAATATTACCCGCGAACGTCAGGGAGCGGTTCGCGAACTCATGACCAGTACCCGGGAGGGGCAGGACATTGTTGCACATTCGTCGGCTTCCATGGAAAAAGTGGAAGCTTCCACCGGAGCCATTCTCGATATCATCAAGGTTATCAGCGCGGTAGCTGCGCAGACCAACCTCCTTGCCATGAATGCTGCAATCGAAGCCGCCCATGCCGGAACGTACGGTCAGGGGTTCGCCGTTGTCGCCGATGAAATTCGCAAACTTTCGGAACAGACGAGCAAAAGTGTGAAAGCGGTTACCGACGGGGTAAAATCAACCATAGCCGACATACGGACGGCAGCGGATGGAAATAATCGCGCAGTAGCTTCTTTTGCTGCAATTGCGGAAGAAAGTGAACGGGTTTCATCGGCCATGGAAGAAGTCATCAACGGAATGGATGAAATTTCCCGGGGAACCGAGGAGATAAACCGGGGTGTTTCAGATTCGGTTACCAGTACCAGTGATTTGCGTTCTGCGGTAGGCGCGGTAGATGTTCAGATCGAAACGGCACGGGAGAGTCTTGCGGCCTTGAACCTGGCTGCGAATGTTGTAGAAGAACAACTCCAGCAGGTTCGGGCCGAGATTCTCCAGATTACTGAAGAAGCGGCAAAGGTT
>CAZQEF010000404.1:0-1725 GCA_964592325.1 uncultured Treponema sp.
GCGAGCACTAGTACCTGAAACTAGCGTGTCTACCAATTCCACCATCCGGGGATGCCTCCCGTTGCGGGTTGCAGGAGTCAATGTAGCGGAATCGGCCTGCGCTGTCAAGAGAAGTGTTTATACGCTGTACGTCCTGCTTGTTGTAGATCCGCCGTGACCGGTCCAGTCAGTATGGAAGAACTCTCCCCGCGGTGAGTCGGTGCGCTCATAGGTATGGGCGCCAAAGTAGTCCCTCTGGGCCTGAAGCAGGTTCGCGGGGAGCCGGTCGCTCCGGTAACCATCAAACCAGGAAAGGGCAGAGGAAAGGGCGGGAACCGGAAGGGCGTTTTCCACGGCGAGCGATACAATCCGGCGCCATGAAGCGTCGGCGGCTGCAAGTTCCCTGCTGAACTGGTCTGAGACCACGAGATTGGCGAGATCTTTTTGCGCGGTAAATGCAGAGGCAATGCTGTCGAGAAAGGCGGATCGAATGATGCATCCTCCCCGCCAGATGCGGGCTATTTCCGCAAAGTCAAGATTCCAGTGATTTGATTCTGATGCGCTTCGCATGAGCTCGAAACCCTGCGCATAGGACACTATTTTTGCCGCATAGAGCGCGTCATGCAGATCGGATATCGTTTCCTCAGTGTTTCCGGAGAAAGACCTGCGGGGAGGACCGAACACGGCATGCGCGGCAACGCGGTTTTCTTTTTGTGCCGAAAGCGCCCGCGCAAAGACCGATTCCACGATAAGCGTGAGAGGAGTTCCTTCGGTAAGCGCGGCTATTCCCGTCCACTTGCCGGTTCCCTTCTGTCCTGCGGTATCCAGGATGCGGTCAAGAAGCGGGGTTCCGTCAGGTTCACGGTACGCGAGAATGTCGGCAGTGATACCGATAAGGTAGGAATCCAGTTTTCCGGTATTCCACCGGGAAAAGAGGCTTTGCATTTTATCCGCGGAAAGACCGAGAAGTTCCTGAAGAACCCAGTAGACCTCGGAAACAAGCTGCATGTCTCCATATTCAATGCCGTTATGGACCATTTTGACAAAGTGGCCGGCCCCTCCGGGGCCCATCCACGAGCAGCAGGGTTTCCCGTCCGGGGCTTTCGCCGCGATTGCCCGGAAAATATCACGTATTTCCGGCCATGCTTCTTCGGAACCGCCGGGCATAATTGAGGGACCGTTGAGTGCGCCCTCCTCACCGCCGGAAACGCCGGTACCGACAAAACGTATTCCCTTCTTTGAGAGTGCTTCCACCCGCCGGGCGGTATCTTCCCAATTGGAATTTCCGCCGTCAATAAGAATGTCCCCTTCTTCCAGATGGGGCAGAAGGCTGCTGACAAGGGAGTCCACGGCTGGTCCCGCCTTGATCATCATCATTATTTTACGCGGACGGGCGAGCGCAGCTGCGAGATCGGCGGGCGTTTCCGCCCGGATCAGGTTTTTACTCCTGCCCCTGCCTTCAAGGAATGCGTCAAGAACCGATGTGGTACGATTATGAACGGCCACCGTGTACCCGTTGCGTTCCATGTTGAGGACGAGGTTTTCACCCATTACTGCCAGTCCGATAAATCCGATGTCAGCGCCCATGTCCATCCTTAATCATCTACGATGATATCGTCAGTTTCCGGAGGCAGTGTCGCCGGTTGAATGATGACCGGATCTATTGATGCCCGGTACGCTATCATCGCGGTCAATCCAGCGGCTCCTGCAATCATGAGAATGATTACCGCCACGGCGATAATGCGT
>CAZQEF010000405.1:0-1723 GCA_964592325.1 uncultured Treponema sp.
TGTCTTTACCATTACCGGACTCATCATGCTTTTCGCTCCTCGCGGCTTTATAGGCGCCGTTGTTATAAGCCTCGGTGTCGCAGCATTTGCCAGCGGCTTATATACATTTACCCGGTTCAGAAACGAGCTTGATGACCCGGCCTTCCGCCGGACATTGACCATTCGTTCCATCTTGGGGATGGCAGTCGGGCTTTTGGCGATCATTCTTCCGATCGCACTTGCGGGAACTGTCTGGGTGATAACAGCATACATACTGGCGGCTCATCTTATTGTGTCGGCCGTACTGGAAATTTACGCAGTAACCCGGATGAAAGAAAGCGGGTTGGAAACCACCGGCTATCTGTACGAAGCGATTGCGTCCCTAGGTATAGCATTGATTTTGCTTATTTTCCCCGGAAGCACCGGTATATTCCTGGTACGGGTAGCCGGAGCGTTGGTTGTACTTACCGGTGTTGCCAGCATACTTCATGACCGGGGCGTCTTCCAGCGTTTCCGCCGGAGCTGATTGGTTCTCGAATCAGGACAATGTTCATTTTTCTCATTATCCTTTATTGATGCAATGTACTGATAAAAATAATTCAGAACTGTTGCAGATGCAACAAGGGAACCGGCTGGTCGCCATCTTGCACAGATCCTGCGAGTACCGCTACACTGGAGCATCATGCATTCCATACCATTCAATGTACTTTTCGCAATAGTGCTGGCCGGCGGCTGGCTTTCCGGACGCCTTTTTGCCAAAATGAAACTCCCCACCATTCTCGGCATGGTGGTTTTCGGGGTTGTCTGCGCAATTACCGCGAAGTCCGCGGCTCCTCCGGTTTTCTGGGAGCTCGAACCGTATCTCAAATCGTTCGCCCTCATCGTCATCCTCTTGCGTGCAGGACTCGGAATAAAACGCAAGACACTCAGGAAAATCGGTGGTACGGCCTTCCGCATGTCTGTTATCCCCTGTTTAACCGAAGGCACGGCCCTTACCGTACTCTTTCACCTGATATTCGGGTTTGACTGGACCGTTTCTGCCCTGACGGCCTTCATGATCGCTGCCGTTTCTCCTGCAGTCGTGGTTCCCTCCATGCTGGATCTCAAAGAGAAAGGACGCGGCAAAAAAAACGAGGTACCCACCCTGATATTGGCCGGAGCCTCGATAGACGATGTGTTCGCCATAACCCTGTTTACCGTATTTCTCGGCCTTGCTGCCGGAGGAACCGTCAACATCACCATGGCCGCCCTTTCGGTACCCCTTTCCATTTTCGCCGGAATTGCTGCAGGCGCAGTCGCGGGTTATCTGTTGTCATTCTTCTTTTCCCGCCATCACGAATCAATCCGGGCAACCGAAAAAACCCTTATCCTGCTGGTATGCGGAACCCTGCTGGTAAGCGTGGGGGATTATCTGCATTTTGCCGCCCTGTTGGGGCTCATGACTGCCGGATTTGTCATCCTTGAACGTCATGAAAAAATCGCACATGAACTGTCCCGTAAACTCTCAAAAATCTGGGTTTTCGCCGAAATCATTCTCTTTGTTCTCATCGGATATGCGCTCGACCCCGCAGTAGCCCTCGAAGCAGGAGGGAAAGGTGTAATGGTAATCGCGCTCGGGCTTGTTTTCCGCTCACTGGGCGTATTTATCGCCACCGCGCGATCACCGCTCAGCTGGCGGGAACGTCTTTTCTGCGCGATTGCATACCTGCCCAAAGCGACGGTGCAGGCAGCACTCGGCTCTGTT
>CAZQEF010000406.1:0-1712 GCA_964592325.1 uncultured Treponema sp.
ATGTCTGCAAGGGTATCCTCGATGAGGAAAACCAGCAGCTTTCCACCGAATTTTCAGGCGACATTCCCACACCAAAAGAAATGAAGGACCATCTTGACCAGTACATAATCGGGCAGGAACAGGCAAAGAAGACACTTGCGGTTGCCATATACAACCACTACAAACGTATTGCCAATCCGTCCCGGAAACCCGATGACATCGTCATTGAAAAGTCCAATGTTCTGCTCATCGGCCCTACGGGTTCAGGAAAAACCCTTCTGGCCCGGACCATTGCGCAAAAGATGAAAGTGCCCTTTGCCATCGCCGACGCCACCACCCTCACCGAAGCCGGCTATGTGGGCGAAGATGTCGAGAACATCCTGCTCAAGCTCATCCAGAATGCCGGAGGCAACATCGCTTCGGCAGAACGGGGTATTGTCTACATTGACGAAATCGACAAGATCGCCCGCAAGAGCGAGAATGTCTCCATAACCCGGGACGTGTCCGGCGAGGGAGTACAGCAGGCCCTTCTCAAGATCATTGAAGGAACCCAGGCATCAGTTCCTCCCCAGGGAGGACGGAAACACCCAAATCAGGAAATGATCAAGATTGATACAACAAACATCCTGTTCATCTGTGGCGGTGCCTTTGTCGGTCTCGACAAGACGATAGAATCACGCGTGGCAAAACATCCCATGGGATTCGGCGCGGACATACAGGGAGCGCATGAACGGAACATCCAGGAATTGTTCGATCATCTTGCTCCGGACGATCTGATTAAATTCGGTATGATTCCCGAATTCATCGGACGGCTTCCCATTACGGTTGCCCTTGATGAGCTTGCACGCGAAGACCTCAAGCGCATTCTGACTGAACCGAAAAACGCCATTGTCAAACAATTCCAGGCATCACTCGGTATCGACAAGGTTGATCTTGTGTTTGAAGATGACGCCATTGATGCCATTGCAGAGCTTGCAATAAAGCAAAACACCGGCGCACGCGGACTCCGGGCAATCGTGGAAAAAATGATGATAGATCTTATGTTCGAAATCCCCTCCATTGAAGGGAAGAAGCGGGTGGTTATAAACCGGGCCGTAGTGAACCGCTCGGTTAAACCTGAAATACGGCTGCTTGATCAGAAGTCAGCCTGATAAAAAAAAGAAGCTCCCTTCGGGGAGCTTTTTTTTATACGCGTTCAACGGTGTCCAGTGTTTCTCTGGCACAGGTACTCCAGCTGAATCTTTTGACCCTTTCAAGTCCGCGGGATATCAGATCATTTCTTGACGATTCATTCGCGCCGGTCCCTTCGCGTACCAGCTTTCCTATCGCATCTGCAATTTCTTCCGGACTGTTCTGGTCAAAGTAAAGTGCTGCATCGCCTGCAATTTCCGGTAATGCCCCGGCGCGGGCACACGCAACAGGGATACCACACGCCATTGCCTCGAGTACCGGCAACCCTACTCCTTCCACCGACGACGGGAATATACAGGCATCGGAAGCGGAATATAATTCCGGCAGATTCTGATGCGGAAAGTATCCGGTCAACAGGATGTCGGAGGCAACCGTCGAGTTCAAGACCTCACGGTGAACCATCTCTGCATTCATACCGTCCGCGCCGGCAAGAACAAGCCGGTGCGGCGCTCCGGTTTTTTTCTTGAACAATTCAAAACCCCGTATAAGTTCAACATGCCGTTTAAAAGGATACGCAACCCGGGATGCATATATGATATAGG
>CAZQEF010000407.1:0-1697 GCA_964592325.1 uncultured Treponema sp.
AAACAGGTACAAGGTATGACAGATTGAATGGAACAAGCAAACAGGAAACCGGGAACCATATGGCGACAAAGGTTGCGGTGGTTAACAGAAGAAGTCCGGGAATACGGCTGTAAAACGCGGTATCATTTCCGGAATCCAGGAATGAACGTTCAAGACCAATTCCGTATACAAAGATTGCTGAACAGGAAAGAGTATAAAAAAGTATGGTATGGAGAAGATTCATGATCGTGGTACCGCTCCTTTTTCGGTAAATATCCGCTTGATAAGGAAGGAAAAAAGACCCGCAAGAATCAAAGCTCCGCCGCCAGTACCGATTATGCGGGTAATCCACGGATTGTCGGGGGGAATAACCGTTAGTTCCAGGAATCCCGAGTAGACCGGAAGTGAAATTGTTCCAAGTCCGAGTACTTCACGAATCAATGAGAACAGTATGAGTAATGGTATGAAAATGATGACCGGGGAAAAGCTTTCCTGTTTGCTGCCGGTTGAGGAAATACTGATCAGCAAAACAACTGAAAACGCGGAAAGGTAGATATATAACTCGAGGGAAAGCGCCAAAAGAGGATATACTCCACCGAGAATTCCGTAAAAGAGTGCCGCGGTACCCGCAAGTCCCGAAAGGACAAGAACCTGCCCGATCGGTCCGTCATCAACATGCCTGACCATTTCACGCAGCAAAAGGCCTGCCCCGTAATACAGAAGAATGGCAACGGAAAAAATGATACCGTATGCGAATCGTGAGGTTGCGGGTACGAGCGGACAGAGGGCAAAAAGAAAGATTGACAATTTATTCTTCACGGTGTGCTCCCGATCCGGAATGAAGCCGGGTTATTCGTCGAGTCCATTTTCCGAGAACTCTTGCTGATATACCAATTTTTTCATGTCCTGTTTTGTTGTCCGGGTCAAGAAGGAACCCGCAGAACTCTGCATTTCTGTTGTCCTGTACCGCAAACACCGCACTGTAGGGGCCGGTTCTTCCGGTTATGGTCACTATGTATACCGCAGTTTGCTGTCCTTCAAGAACAGTTGAAAATGTCCTGCTGTAGGATATTCCGGTGTTTCCCGGTGATGGTACTGCTCTGAGGGTGACTGGTTCATCCGACCATGATTCAAGAACCGTTTTCGTGGCAACACGGATGGTCTCTTCTGAATAACGACGGGTCAATACATTGATAAAAATGATAAAGAAGAAGAATGCGATAATGACCGCAGTAATGGAAAGTCCCTTTTTCAGTTTTCTGCGTTGTTCAACTCTCATGCGTATACTCTCCGTGCCGCTGCTACCAGCCGTTTTTCGACATATTCAATCACCGTACTCAGCGGATTTACCGAGATAACGGTGAAAGCTGCTCCGGCAGGAGAACCGCCGGGTCCGCAAAGCATAAAACAGATGATGCCGGCAGAAAATCCTGAAACAAGTTTTCCGATGCGGGTTCTCGGCGCTGTTGAAAACTCGGATAGTATATAAAACGCAACAAAAAGCACCCCGCCGGTTAACAGTGCAAAAAGAATGTCTCCCGAGCCGTAACCACCGGCAGACGGAGTGAAAAGATAGACAAGCAATCCGTAGGTACACAGAAATACAGCCGGCACAATCCAGTCAATTATCTTGAGGGAAAGGAGGACAATTGACGCAAGCAATGTAAGAATGTTGTAACGGAAGGCCGGTATTGGCGAAGGAGATTGCCAGAAAAGTG
>CAZQEF010000408.1:0-1692 GCA_964592325.1 uncultured Treponema sp.
GACCGAAAAGGACATGAAATTTCCTTCGGTAAATGACGCAAAGTACTGGCTGATCCGCGTAGTAAAGAACGCATCGCTGAATTACGCAAAGCGTAAGGGGCGCGAGCGCAGAGCATATGAGCGCGCGCTCAAGGAAGACCGCCGCAAGATGGACTCCGGCGAAACCGAGCTTTTAAAGAGCGACACCATCGTACTGGTACAGGATGCGCTGGAAAAGCTGCCGGAAAATCTCCGCGCGGTACTCCAGCTCAAGGAATACGGCGAACTGAATTACAAGGAAATTGGACGGGTTCTCGGTATTACCGAGGGGAATGTAAAGGTACGGGTTTTCCGTGCACGTGAACAATTATCAAAATTGATAGGAGCGGACGATGTCTACATGCCCTGATTCGGATTTGTATTCTGCATATGTTGACGGAGAGGTTCCCTCACCCTGGAGGGAAAAACTCGAAGCCCATATCGCATCCTGCCGGGAATGTGCCGAACGGACAAACCGTTATGAACGGCTGCATCAGCTCGTTTCCACCTCCTGTGGTGAACCTGATCTGGATCTGAGCGCTTCTTTTGACCGGTTGTCGCAACGCCGGTCAGAACGTATCGCAGAAAAGCAGGGCAAACAGATTTCCTGGATTCATGGATCGGTGAGGCTGCCGGTTCCTGCGATGGCCGCGCTCTTCCTTTTCGCACTCATGATACCCGCATTATTCTCGTTCAGAGCCGGGATGCAGAGCGCACAGAAATTGCCGTCTTTTGCCTCGAATCGATCAGATATTACGGATCTTACGATACACGACGGGGATATTCTCCGGCTTCCCGTTTCCGATGCGGCGCTCATCAGCAACGACTTCCCCGTAAAAAACCAGCCGGAGAATTTTCTGCGTAACGGGAAACAGCTTTTCACGGTAGTCAATTTGTCACGCCAGTTTTCCACGGATCAGGGCATGTTCGATGACGCTGAAATTGTCATAATTCGTCTTCCGAATCTGACCCTTTTTACCGGTGATGACCAGATGCGTTTTACCTCAGATTCATTGGTTCCGGCCGCGCTGTTTAATAAATGATGCACCCGGTTCTTGTCAAACTCCTCAAATCATCGCCGTTATTCCGGTTTCTTCTCATGCCGCTTGCGTTTGCCGTGTTTATCGGCAGTATTGTAGTGGTAACGCATATTGCCCGGAAGAATCCTGAACTGGAACTCCTGGAACCGGCAATAGGAAAACCGGGTGAAGTTATCCTTTTGCACGGAAAGCACTTCGGCAATACCCGCGGCGACAGCTGGATTGAAATATCGGGAGACCGTCTTTCCGCGAACGCAATACTCGAATGGGAACAGAATCTCATCATGGTTCTGTTGCCGGAAACCGTCCAGGACGGGCTGGTGTATGTGGCAACTGACGCAGGTAAAAGCAATCCGCTCATATTCGCAAACAAAAGCAATATCCCGACCAGGAACATTACACGCTCAACGGTTTCACTGCCGCATATTACCGGTTTCAATACACCCCGGGTAGAAACCGGTAAGCAGCTTGTGATACACGGACGAAATTTCGGCCTTTCGCGTGAAGAATCCCGTGTACTTTTTACCTGGCAGATTGATCCGGCACTCCCCTTTTCCCCCCAGGACCGAATAAGACAGTCCACCATAGCCTGTTCTGAAACCGGTTTCGAGTATGAGTTCTGGAGCGACCAGGA
>CAZQEF010000409.1:0-1688 GCA_964592325.1 uncultured Treponema sp.
GTTCGCGTCGTCATGCTCCAGGAAGGGAATAAGGGATGCCGAAACGGATATGATCTGCTTCGGTGAAACGTCCATGTACTGGATATCCTGCGGAGGACGTGTGGTGTAATCACCCTGGCGGCGGCAGGAAATCTGCTGCGCGGTGAACTTGCCCTTGTCGTCCATGGCCGTTGAAGCCTGGGCGATAAAGTACTTGTCCTCGTCCATTGCGGAAAGATACTCGATTTCGCGGGATACGGCACCATTGACAACCTTGACATACGGCGCTTCAAGGAAACCGTAATCGTTTACCCGGGTATAGTTCGCGAGAGACACGATAAGACCGATGTTCGGACCTTCCGGGGTTTCGATGGGACACATGCGTCCATAATGGGTGTAGTGAACATCGCGGACCTCGAATCCGGCACGGTCACGGGAAAGACCGCCGGGACCGAGCGCGTTGAGACGCCGTTTATGGGTAAGCTCGGCAAGCGGGTTTACCTGGTCCATGAACTGCGAAAGCTGGCTTGAACCGTAGAATTCCTTGATCGCCGCCACAATGGGCTTTATGGAAATAAGGTCCTGGGGCTTGATGGTCTCGGTCTCCTTGAGACTCATGCGCTCCTTGGCAATACGCTCCATGCGCGAAAACGCGGTTTTGAGCGTATTGGTCATGAGCTCGCCCACCGAACGGATACGGCGGTTGCCGAGATGATCGATATCGTCGATTGATTCGCTGCCGACATATACCTTTATGAGGAATTTCATGGTGGCAATGATATCTTCCTTGATCAGGGTGTCATCAGCCACCGGATCAGCGTAATCGAATTTCTTGTTGAGCTTGTACCGTCCCACCCGGCCGAGATCATACCGGCGCGACGAGAAGAACATTGACGCAAGGTCTTTTTCTGCCGCTTCGATGGTGATGGGTTCACCGGGCATGAGCACGGAATAGACCGCGGCAAGCGCGTCTTCACGGGTCGGCTCGTCAGTTTCAACGTCCTTGCCCGAGAATCGGATTTCCTCACGCTCGAAACAGTTGATGATCATGGGAGAATCGAGAGAATTTTCCGATTCAAAATCAATTACGGTAATCTCGCTTACCTTGTTCTGTACGAGCTCGTCGATATTGTGCGGATGCATTTTTTCGCCGGCGCGGTAGAGCTTCTTCTTCTCCCCGTCTTCGCCGGTTATGAAGACAGCGCGCGCAAGAATACGCCCGACGATCTTATCCTGCTTGGCGCGGTCGGTGTGCACCTTGACCTTTTTCGCCTCGTAGAAACAGTCAATGATCTCTTCGCGGGTTTCATAGCCGAGCGCGCGGAGGAAGAGCGTGCCCAGGATGCGCTTCTTGCGGTCAACCTTGGCATAAATGAGCTCTTTTTTCTGGTCGATTTCAAATTCAAGCCAGCTTCCGCGATACGGAATAATACGGCTCGCGTACACGCCCTTTTCATGGGAAAAAATGACGCCGGGAGAACGGTGTATCTGTGAAACAACAACACGCTCGGCACCGTTGATGATAAACGTACCGCGGTCGGTCATGAGCGGAATATCGCCCATGTATATATCTTTCTGACGGATTTCCCCCGTCTGCTGGAAAATCAGGTTGATACGCGCCTTGAGGGGAACCGCGTAGGTGAGCCCCTTCTGTTTGCATTCAAGTTCGGAAAACTTGATATTCTGTTCATCGAGTTCATAAAACTCAT
>CAZQEF010000410.1:0-1672 GCA_964592325.1 uncultured Treponema sp.
TCAGATACCGGAAGATCTCGCAAACTGCTACCGTTGAGGATCTTCTCAAGGAATTTTTCAGAAAAACCATTCATCTGTTTGCCGCACTGATACCGTTGTTCGCCGGGTTGGATATGCATGCCACGGTCATGACGCTTTCCATTGTGCTCGTCTTTTATATTGTAAGTGAATATCTCAGGCTCTCAGGTTTTCCGCTTCCTGTCATTTCACGTATCACTGCGTATGCTGCGCGCCGCCGTGATGAGGGTCGTTTCGTCCTCGGACCGGTAACCATGGCCATCGGCATCATCGCAGCGTTACTGCTGCTGCCCCTGCGGCCTGCCACGGTGGGAATTTATGCCCTTGCTTTTGGTGACGGGATCGCAAGCCTTGCCGGAAAACTGTTCGGCAGGATACAGATTCCCTGTACCCGGGGTAAAACACTTGAAGGCAGTTTTGCCTGTTTCATCGCGGTGTATGCTTCGTCCATCATCGTTCTGAGGAATCCGGTACACGCCGGCATTGTTGCGATTGCCGCCATGTGTATTGAAATGCTTCCTATACGTGATTATGACAACGCGCTTATTCCGATCGCGATCGGTCTCGTTGTGTGCCTATTGCCATAAATAATACCGATGTATCTGTTTAAGATAGCGCCAGGCTCCTGTTGTCAGCGATGCGGCGCCTGCCGCTGCCGTAATCCAGGAGTCTGAAACCGTCAGCAGTCCATATCCTGCCAGCAGCAGGACAAGCCCTGTTCCCGCCCGGGAATATTCTTTCACATTTCGAGCTTTCCCCTGTATCAGGTATGAACTTATCGCCAGAATTCCCAGAAGCGTCAGAAACAGATGAATCATGGCTGAATATCCGGGCATAATGTAATACGAACTGTTTACGTTGGCCGGGTTGAAGGGAACTGCATTTACCAGACTGAGTGAAAAGAAAGCGGTAAGAAAAATGGCCGCTCCGATTTGTTGGGAAGTCTGTCCGGTAGTGAAGATGATACTTGAAAGAAGACAGAGAACGGTAAACAGGCGGCAAAAAAGGGATATGCGTGATATGGCCGTTACAATAAAGGCCGTATGCGCCCAGAGTTCGTTGAGGGGGATGATGATCCTGAATGATTCGAGGGCCATCGAAAATATGCCGGCGGCAAAAAAGGTGATCTCCGTAGTTTGCGTTTTTTCAAACGCAAAAAGGATGTATGCAAGCGTTGCGAGTGAGATGAGGGGAAAAAGAACAATACCGGCAAGAGCTGCCGCAGGTGCATGCGGTGTCAGTTTGAACTGCGGTATCGGGGGGCGGTTGTCAATGGCTGGCAGTGAATCAATACCGCGGAGATTGATGATTACCATCGCGGTAACCGAAAGAACAGCCAGAACAAGGACCATGAATGCGGCAATCCGTATAAAATTGTTTCTTGCGGCCAGTGTCATGGTTCAAGGATATCATTAAAAAGAGAATAAGGGAATCTCAAGTCATTGTCACTTTTTGTCGATATTCAAGCAAAGAACTACAGGGGGATTGGAATGCGAAAAGCAGTTTTTTGTATACTGTGCCTCATCGCGGCGATTTTTGTGTATGCCGGTGATGTTGCCAATTTTGTGAATGTCGGGTTTTCTCCCGATGGATCCAGATTTGTATTCGGGCAGCATGGAATAACTGACGGAGATTTCCGCGCATATGCGGATAT
>CAZQEF010000411.1:0-1655 GCA_964592325.1 uncultured Treponema sp.
AGCTTGCCGACCGTCTTTTTCCACGCCGGGGATATATTCTCCAGTGGGCAATATGGATAGGATATGAGTATCTCAAGACAAAGGGTTTTAACGGGTATTCATACGGGATAATCGGTTATTCCCAGTGGTCCTGGCCGGTAGTGATCCAGATCGCCGCCATTTTCGGTGTCTGGGGGGTATCGGCACTGATCACGTTTCCGTCAGCATGGATCGCAGCTGCTTTCAAGGACCGGGTACACGGGCCGGTGCGAACATGGGCTGGCGGAATACGCCAGTTTGCCCGAAGAGAGCGTACTCCGGCCTTTATCTGGCTGGTCGCCCTTTGTGCCGCGCTGGTATACGGTCTTGTGTCCCCCGTTGATTATTCGGGCAACGATACGGTAACTGTGGCGCTGGTGCAGCCGAACAGCGATCCCTGGGTGGGTGGAATTCCTGCCTATGAGCGGGATTTCAGGACGCTTACGCGTCTTTCGAAAGAAGCCCTTGCGGCGCATCCCGATATACAGCTGGTGGTTTGGCCGGAAACGGCGTTCATCCCGCGTATTGAGTGGCATTACCGGTACCGTGAAAACCGTGCTTCATTCAATCTGGTGATGCATCTTCTCGAATTTCTGAACGCTGCCCCGGTTCCCTTTGTTCTGGGAAATGACGATGCCGTCCGGGCGCCAACAGGAGACGGAACGGTTGATCGCGTTGACTACAATTCCGTCTTCCTCTTTCACCCGGGAAAAAACGTTATGCCACCGAATCCTGAACGCTACCGCAAAATGCATCTTGTCCCTTTTACCGAGCATTTTCCCTATCGCAAACTGTTTCCCTGGGTGTATACTCTTTTGCAGGAGAATGATACCCACTTTTGGGAGAAGGGGACTGATCCTGTCGTATTCAACGCGGCCGGACTGCAGTTTTCATCTCCAATCTGCTTTGAAGATACGTTCGGGTACATTTCGCGCAGATTCGTGAATGAAGGCGCACGGGCGATTATTAATTTGACCAATGATGCCTGGGCTTCAAGCGAACCAAGCCAGTGGCAGCACATGAGTATGGCGGTTTTCAGAACCGTTGAGAACCGGGTTCCGCTGGTGCGCTCAACCGCGTCGGGACAAACCTGTATGGTTGACCCGAACGGGCGGCTGGTTGCCATGGCTCCTGCGTTTGAAGAGACCTGTCTTGTGTGCAGGATTCCGGTATTGAATGATCTTGCACCAACACTCTACCGGCTATGGGGTGATCTGTGGGGGATGCTTTTTGCCGCCTTCTCCGCAATCATGTTGTTGTTTGGATTATTGACAAGACTTCGAAATATGTAGGACAATGAAGGTATACCATGGAAGCACGAAAAAAAATTCTGATTGTAGATGACGAACAAATCAATGTCGAGTTTTTCGACCTGATGCTCTCCAAGCTTGGATTCGTAGTGGAAAAAGCGGCCAACGGACGTGAAGCACTCGAGAAAATCAAGGAATTTTCACCGGATCTCATCATGCTCGACAATATCATGCCCAAAATGTCCGGCTGGGAAGTAACCAGGATAATCAAGAATGATTCCGGTTATTCCGAGTGGCGTGATGTACCAATAGTCATGTTTTCCGCAATGGACGATGTAAAAGACAAAATTGAGGGATTTGAACTTGGTGTTGATGATTATATAACCA
>CAZQEF010000412.1:0-1628 GCA_964592325.1 uncultured Treponema sp.
GAGGCCGGTCCATGTGTCAAAAATACGGGGAATAAACAGGAGCATGAGGGAAAACGCGCGCGGAAAATCGGGGAGGGGAATATGGAATATCCGCGCAAGAAACGCGCGTACCTGTTCAAGAAGTGTGTGTATCGCTACTCCGGTGGTGGATTCAAAAAATACCATGCCGGCGGTAAAAACGGCGGCAAGTTTCCAGAGGTAGGTTGCTGTTTCTTCAAGTTCATGGAGCCAGACGTCGCGGGGTTTCCCCGTTATCCGGACAAGGGCGATAAAAAGGCCGTAAAAAAACAAGATCCGGAAGAGACGAAGGAGCGAGCCTGCGCTGAGGCGGGAGAAAAGAGCGGCGGCGAGAATGAATGCCGAGGCTCCCGCGAGAAGCGGGAGATTCCCGGAAAAAACCAGTACGGTGAGAGCCATGAGTACGAGTACCTTGATTCCGGCCGGACAGCGGTGAACCGGAGTAGTGCCTGGCTGGTGGCGGAAGAGGGGAATGTACGTGCGGCCGGTTACTCCCATATGAGGTCTTCCTTGCTATGGTAGGCACCGAGCGGATTTCTTATACCCCATTGCTCGAGCGGCGCACTGGCCAGCGCCTGTTCGGGACTTCCGTCATACACGAGCGCTCCCCGGTGCAGTACCAGAAGGCGGTTCGCAAGAGCCAGAACTTTTTCGAGTTCATGGGTCAGTATGACAATGGTTTTCCCGTCTTCGTGAAGATCACGGATGATGGTATTCACCTGTACAACGCCTGGCCAGTCGAGATTGGCGAACGGCTCATCAAGTATGATCACCCGTGCATCCATGGCAAGGACGCCGGCTATTGCAAGACGGCGTTTTTCTCCGCCGGAAAGGGTGCGCGCGGGCCAGGATTCTTTTCCGGCAAGGCCGGTTCTTTCGAGATATCTGGATGCAATGTCAGCCGCTTCCTTCCTGCGGTATCCGAGATTCAGCGGGCCAAATGCAACGTCTTCCGCGGGGGTTTCTCCGAGAATCTGAGCCGAAGCATCCTGGAATACGAGACCGATGCGGAACGGATTTCCCGAATCGTCTGTCCTCACCGTGATTGTTCCGCTGTCGGGACGGTCAAGGGATGCTATAAGGTGCATGAGTACGGATTTTCCGGAACCGTTGGCTCCGCTTATGACGGCGCAATCCCCGGCGTTTATGGAAAAGGATACGTCATTGACTGCGGCGTGCGGTGCTCCGGGAAAACGGCGGGTGAGGGAGCGGACCTCAATCATGCTGGTCCAGGTAGCGACGTATAACCGGACGGAGCCGGGCGGCAACGGGAACGATGATCGCGATTTTTATGGCATCGGCAGGCAGAAAAGGCAGAACCCCTTTCGCGATTGCTTCCGCGAACGAGATTTGTAGTGTCTGGCGGAGGAAGAGGACGCCGGGAATATAGATACAGGCAAAACCGGCAATCGCGGCGCTGATGATCACCGGAACTTCACTGCCCGTTCCGTTCAGCGGGGCACGCTTCATGGCTCTTCCGGCGATAAAGGCTCCCACAAAATATCCTACGAGATATCCTCCGGTCGGGCCGGAAAGAACGGCAATGCCGCTCTGGCCGCCGGAAAAAACCGGAAGGCCGAGAATACCGGCAAGGAGAAAGAGCCCGACTG
>CAZQEF010000413.1:0-1627 GCA_964592325.1 uncultured Treponema sp.
TGGATAACCCGTGACATGCTCCTTGCCCTTGCATCAGGGTACAAGACCGGATATGGTGAGTACCTTACCTTTATAGCGGAGAACTGAGCCAATATGCCCTTTGAATTTACCCCCTGTTTTATCGACGGCCTTTATGAAGTACAACCGAAAGTCTTTGCCGATTCCCGCGGCTATTTTCTCGAGACCTGGTCTGAACGCGATTTCTCGAACACCGGACTTGATCTTCGGTTTGTCCAGGACAACGAGTCCAAATCTTCCCGGGGCGTGCTCCGGGGACTTCATTTTCAGAATAAACATCCGCAGGGAAAACTGGTACGCTGCATTGAGGGCGAGGTGTTTGATGTCGCGGTTGATCTGCGGCCCGGCTCACCGACATACGGGAAGTGGTACGGTGTAACCCTTTCGGCAGAGCGGAAGAATCAGTTCTATATT
Organism: uncultured Treponema sp.; assembly: GCA_964592325.1. Taxonomy (GTDB): domain Bacteria; phylum Spirochaetota; class Spirochaetia; order Treponematales; family Treponemataceae; genus Teretinema. Next base: position 433 of record CAZQEF010000413.1, read on the forward strand.
CCTGAGCGGTTCGCGCACGGATTTCTTGTTTTGAGCGAAACGGCGGTCTTTGCGTACAAGTGTACGGATTTTTACTATCCGGATGATGAAGGCGGAATAATCTGGAATGATCCCGATATCGGCATTGAATGGCCGGATGCGGGCGTCGCGCCAGTTCTCTCGGAAAAGGATGCCAGACTGCCGTTATTGTCGGGCGCTTCCGGGAAAGGGGGCCGCGCATGATCTGGCTTATCGGCAACAAGGGTATGCTCGGCACGGAACTTTCCGGTGTTCTTGAAAAACGGGGCATGCCCTTTACGGGTACTGATCGTGAGGTAGACATTACGAGCCTTGCGGCATTGCAGGGTTTTGCCAACGAAATGCAGAAAAAAGACTCCCGGATTTCTGTCATAATCAATTGCGCTGCGTATACCGCGGTGGACCGGGCGGAAGATGAAAAGGAACTGGCAAACGATCTGAATTGCCGGGGACCTGAAAACATAGCGTCCTGCGCTGCAGAAATGGGGATCCCGCTTCTTCATATCTCAACGGATTATGTGTTCAGCGGTAACGGAACGCGACCGTACCGTGAGGATGATGAGACCGATCCGGTCGGAATATACGGGCTCACCAAACGCGACGGTGAACTCGCGGCGCAGGAGAAAAACCGGAAAACCTGGATCATACGCACATCCTGGCTGTACGGTGAATACGGGAACAATTTTGTCCATACCATGCTCCGCCTCATGCGCGAGAAGGATGAACTCAAAGTGGTGAATGACCAGAGAGGTTCACCCACCTGGGCGCGCGATCTTTCGGAAGTCGTCACCGATTTTGCCGGCTCGGTCAGTGGCGGCAATCCGTATCCGTTCGGGGTGTATCATTATTCCAATGATGGGAATATCACCTGGTACGATTTCGCGCGGGAAATATACCGTCTCGGAAAGGAAACCGGCCTCCTGGATCCTTCCCGGGCGGTTGACATACGACCCTGCACCAGCGATGAGTATCCGGCAAAGGTCCGCCGTCCGCCATATTCCGTTCTGGACAAATCAAAAATCAGAAGTCTGCCCGGACGGGATATAAAAGAATGGCGGGACAGCCTCCGTGAATTTCTTGCCTCAATACAACAAAAAGATCAGGAGCCATCATGAGTAATCGAAAACTTTCGAATATTCTGGTAACCGGCGGTGCCGGGTTTATCGGATGCAATTTT
>CAZQEF010000414.1:0-1611 GCA_964592325.1 uncultured Treponema sp.
TTCACGGCGATCCCGTTCGCGGTCTATGAGGATTCGTGCTTCTTCTTCCTGAATTCCCCGGAGAGACGCGAAGTGTCTGATCTGGATATCAATTTGTTCCCGGGCCCATTCATCGTTGGTATACAGGGTCAAATCAATATCGAACAGAAGCGCGCGAATGCGGGATGGAATATTAAACTGTTGCATCGGGAGTGTCTTTCCAGCATTGGTATTTATCGCTATAGAGGCGGTGTAATTCAGGATCGGGTTCAAACCGGCGGCATTCTCGAACCAGTGCCCGGGAGGCCTCCTGAATGGACTCATACCAGCCGAGCGCGGGTGATGCCATGACCGCGTTTCCCATAAGTTCGCCGTCCGCGGTTGCGGTAAGAATGAACGTACGCCCGGTAATGTCGGCTTTCATCTGATTCCACAATTCATTTCGCGCCTGGCCTCCGGACAGAACAAAATCCGGGGCATGCCCTGTCGCAGATTCCAGCGTTTCGATACCCTGGCGGACTGAAAATCCGATATGTTCAACAACGCTTCGCCCTGGATGGATGTTCTGCTCCCCGGGAGGGGCGCTCGGGCTTTGCAGTATTTCCCGCATGAGTTCGGGGTAGGGTTTGCCGCTTTCTCCGCTCGATCTGCGGTATTCATGAAAGGTCGCTCCGCTTTCGGGCAGAAGCCATGACGCATTCCAGTACCCGGGTAGCAGTGACGGGAGTACCCGTATTCCCGGATGCTGCGGCGGCCGGTTTACACATATATTGAGACCTTCGCTTGTTCCTGCCCGGTCGCATGCCCGTCCGGGTTCGAATGCACCGGTTCCTGCAAGAGCCACAAAGAAGTCGGGCCCACCGGCAATGACCGGAATGTTTGTCCGGCTCCCAAGCGTCGTTTCTCCGGCAATGGTTCCGGCAGGAATGAAAGGCGGCATTTTCCCGGTATCAAGACCGGCAGCTGCAAGAGATGACTCTGTCCAGTAAACAGGCTCAAACCGCTGTTCCGGCAGCACGGTCACCGCGTTTCCGGTGAGTGCGAGCACAAGAAATTCGGGGCCGGAAAGAACCTGGAGGGCCTCGTCGTATTCGCGGGGGAATCGGCGTGAAAACTCAAGAAGCCGGGGAATGAACAATGATGATCCTGAATACCGGTGCCGGATTGTTTCATCAGGAGGGTCGTTCCAGAGCAGCAGCGCGGTCGCGCGGTGTTCCTGATCGGTACTTACCAGTGTCGGCCCGTTGCCCGAAACAGCAACCGCAATGGCTGATTTTTCAGGTTTGAGCGCGCGCAGTGCGAGCCGGTATGCGTCAAGCCAATGGGAGACCCGGCGGGGTTCCCGCGGAAAACGGAACCGGGCGGCGGAAACTACTTCTCCTCCGGGCGTAATGAGTGCGGTTTTGATGGATGAGGTGCCGATGTCAATACAGAAAACCGTCTGTTCCATTACGGTTGGGATGACGACTTCCCCTGCATGACCAGTTTTTCAATTATATTGCGGTTGTCGAGAAGATCACTCAGGGACTGGTTGTGGTGTATCCGTGATATAACCTGTGCAAAGAGACCGGACACATTTGTTTTGATATACCACTCCTTGGTCAGCAGTTCTTCATGGTATACGGCATTGGT
>CAZQEF010000415.1:0-1595 GCA_964592325.1 uncultured Treponema sp.
GGTAATCATTGTGCTCAATCATGACCGCCTCTCCCTGTCGGAGTCCAAAGACATCTACCGGGAGCTGCGTGAACTGGGAATGAATGTTTCCCGGGTAATACTCAATAAATTCAACGGGGACCCACGATACTCCGAAACATTACACGAAACATTCATGGATACCGGAATTGACGTTTTTCCTCTATTGTCCGGGGAACTGACCGGCATTGACCGGATAAGCGCAACCCGCTATCCCGTTCCGGTCGAATCATGGCGAACGGAGTGAACCCGGCGGTTGGCGGCTACCAGCGCTTGCGCATCATTGCCCGGGTCTGTGCCGGTTTTATGGTTCCCGTGCCCGGCTGCAATTCATCGTCGACCAGCTCCTTCTTCCGGGCCTTTGCCTTGAACATCATCTGATCAGCTTGTCGAAACAAATCTTCAAAGTTCTTGTGTATATCAGGATCATATGCAATATAACCGGCGCTGAGTGACAAATCAAACACAAAAGAGTTGCTTTCGTTCCACCGCTTCAACTGTTCATTGATCCGCACAATCACACTTTCCATAACCTTTTTCTTGTCTGATTCAATAATCATGACAAATTCATCCCCGCCATAACGTGCAACGGTATCCGGAACGGAAACTGAATGATAGAGTGTCCGGGAGACAACCTGAAGAACTTCGTCCCCCGTCTCATGTCCGCAGGTGTCATTTATCATTTTGAAATTGTCCAGATCAATTACTGAAAAAAAGAAAGATCCCCGCTTTGCGAACTGGCTCATGCGTGTATGTATTCTCGCATCAAAACTCTGCCGGTTCAGAAGTCCGGTCAAGTAATCCCGGTCACTGCGGCGACCTTCAATGAATATGAATACAACAAGAAGCGCAATCGCAAACGAAGGCCAGGCGGTAATGAGTCCGTACTGGACCAGCTGCAGCAATGAACCGATGACCGGTATCAGTGTGAGAGAAATGATGACAAAAAGCACCTGACGCTTGACCGTATCCCGGTGATGAATGACAAGCCATATCGCAGGAATGATAAATGAATAATTTGTAATGGCGAAGATAAACATACCGGGGCCGCGGTGATATCCATTGTTCCCGTCGATATGAAAAATGAATCCGGTAAAAATCGAATATAACATGGCGGCGCATCCGATAAAAAAGGGTATCAGACAAAGAAGACGCAGTTTCACCGTAATACGCCGTTCCCGGAAAAGTGACAAAAGATACATGATACCAAGCGATACCGGAAGGGGCTGGAGAACAAAATACACAAAATTTGACATATATGCGAGCACATGGTTGAAATTCCTGCCGGCAGAGGGAACGCGGACGCGTGAAATCAAATCACAGACCAGAATTGCCAGAATTGCCAAAGCAATGAATGTTCTGTACCGTGCCGAAACGGGAAGAGTCGCCCTGTTAAGTGCCGCGTGGGCAACCAGTACGAGAAGAATAATGCCCGAGAAAATGATGATATCCACCGATCCGTTTGCATTGTTGTAGTTGCCCGTAACATCCGTGAACGTCCAGTTTGCAGTACCTCCAGGCACATTTGTGAAGGTAGTGCCAAGGTCAAGTCCTGTGAGGTCCTCTCCCATTACGCC
>CAZQEF010000416.1:0-1594 GCA_964592325.1 uncultured Treponema sp.
AATAGCGTTTTTTACGAAAAAACAGGCGAACGGTATTATCCGCTGGATAACGGGGCTGTTTTTATGGCGGCGACCACCGGACCCGCGAAGCCCTATGTATACCGCCTGTCCTGTGATCTGGATCATCCGGTTCATCTTCCCGCTATTTCAGAAGCGCTCGAGAAAGTTGGCGACCGGTTTCCTTTCTTCAGGACAGAGCTCAGACCCGGAGTATTCTGGTATTATCTTGAGCCGTTAAAAAAGCCGTTTACCATTTTCCCCGACAGCCGTTATCCCTGTGAATATCATCGTCTCCGAAAAATGAGCCGGTATCTTTTCCGTGTCCGTATTTACGGTAACCGTATAGCATGCGAGTTCCATCATGCTCTAACCGACGGAACCGGTGCCGCCGAATTCCTGAAATCGCTGGTTGCAGAATATCTGACCATTCAGGGAGTTCAATGCCCACAATGGGCTGGTATACGCAGATCAGAATCGAAACCGGAAGCGGCTGAATGGGAAGATGCATACATTAAATTTTCAAGGCGGGTGGTTCCCCCGCCGGACGTGCTTCCCCGGGCGTTCAAACTTCCGGGGAAGCGATATTTTGGTCCCGAATACCGCATTACTACTGCTACGGTTTCCGGAGATACGTTCAGGAACGTTGCCCGGGAAAAAGGGGTTACGATTACGGAACTGCTTGCCGGTATGCATTTGCTGGCACTTCAGATGGTGATGGAAACCGGTTCCGAAAAAGCATACGGTCCAATATGCCTTCAGATCCCGGTAAACATACGGAAGTTCTATGATTCAGATACCTTGCGGAATTTTTTCCTTTTTATTCCGGTTTCCATTGATAGACGGCTTGGTCATTATGACCTGCCCGAAATTCTTGAACGGATACACTTGCAATTCAAACTGTCATTGACCCGAAAAGAGCTGGATCGTCAGATCAGAAGAAATGTACGGGGAGAAGAATTTATTTTCTCACGGATAATTCCCCTTATCATAAAAAATATCGTGTTGCGCGGGATCGCCCGCTTTAGTTTGGACGTACCCTATTCCGGATCTCTTTCAAATTTGAACCGGATAACCATGCCTGATGCGTTTGTCGATCATATTCTCCGGTTTGATTTTGTTCCGGCGCGGAACAGTACCGTCGGGACAACTGTTGGTGTAGTCAGCTGGAAAGACAATCTTTCAATAACTGCCGGAAGTCTTGTGCAGGATCGCTCTTTTGAACGTTTTTTCTTTACGGCGCTTTCTGATACCGGAATACCGGTACGTATTACATCTAACCGCTAGAGAGGAGTTGTATCATGACCTATTGTCCGTCCTGCAGGGTAACGCTCGCTGATGATTGTATGTTGTGTCCGCTATGCCAGGCGCCAAGTGTCATATCCGATGGTCCCCTTCCCGATATTACGGCAACGCATTCCGATGAAATCGGTATCGTTCAGTATTCCCCGTATGTTCAGAATGCTGACCAGGGGGAGAAACTGACGATTGAGGAGCAGCGGTTTATTATCTCTGAACTGCTGGCCGTCAGTTTCGGTATTATCCTGGTGATTACTGTCGGAGTGGATTTTCTTGTTTCAAACACGGTGACCTGGTC
>CAZQEF010000417.1:0-1587 GCA_964592325.1 uncultured Treponema sp.
GTAATTTTTATCATGATCTGAGAAAGGAAAGTGTAGAGGCCCTTCTGGAAATTGACACCCCCGGCATTGCAATTGGCGGTCTTTCCGTTGGTGAGCCGAGGGATCTGTATACCGAATTTCTGGAGACAACAGCAGCGCTTCTTCCCCGGGATAAACCGCGGTATGTTATGGGAATCGGTACACCGGATTATATTCTTGATGCCGTATATCACGGCATTGATATTTTCGATTGTGTGCTTCCCACACGAAATGCCCGAAATGGCTCACTGTTTACCCGTGATGGTCAATTATCCATCAAAAAAGAATGTTATACACGGGATTTTTCCCCGATTGATCCATCCTGTACCTGCCGGGTATGCCGTGAATACAGCCGTGCATATCTGAGGCATTTATATAAGCAGGATGAAATACTTTTCTGTATGCTTGCAACCTTTCACAATCTTGCTTTTTTACATGGTATGATGGTCGAGATACGTACAGCGATTACAAATGGCACATTCAGTGAATACCGCACATCGTTTTTGTCCCGGCTAAACGGAGGTTCTACGTGATTTTTTACAAAAAGATAACACTCGCGACAGGTTTTGTCATACTTATGTGTCTTTCGCTTCTTTTTGCGGAAAGCGGTGATAAACGGGGTGATGTTCTCAAATATGGCCTTGAAAATGAAATTGTTGAACTGGTAAACGAACTTGAACGTCGGGATGACCGTTCCTATAATGATGAACTTGTACGGCTATTTGAGAGTACCAGAAGTGGTGCCGTTCGTGACAGTATTTTGTCTTTTTACGGAGCCCAGAAAAATCCGGCATTCAAGGATTATTGTCTGCTTGTTCTGGAAGATCCGTATGCATTCAGAAATACTACGGTTTCTTCAGTTTTCCAGTATGTTCAGGCAATACCTGTAAACGAAGCGGCTCCTCTCGTAAGGGAACTGCTTAAAAATGAATCCGAGGAATTCCGCGATCAGGCTATAAGAACTCTGGGGAAAATTGGAAACGATGAAGACGCACTGTATCTGTTTGATTACATGCAAAGCAATATCCCGGGAGATGAACGGCAGCGTCTTATCATACGACAAAATGTCATGACCGCGTTGGGCGAGCTGAAAAGCGAAGCTGCATGGGAAGACTTTGTTCTGGTAGCACAGGACGAAGAGGAAAACACCATGATCCGTGCTACAGCAGCCCGCGCCCTGGGCATGATAGGAAAAGAGGGAGGGGTGGGTATCCTTGCCGAACTCTTTGAAGCAGATGACCCCATTCTCCGTGCGGCGGTAGTTACTGCTCTTTCGTCTTATTCCGACAATGAGGCTGTGTCAGTTGTTCAGGAAGGACTGAAAGACACTCATTATCGTGTACGTCTTGAGGCTCTTGATGCCGTGAAAAAGCAAGCATCAAAGAATGCCGCGCCTTATGTGCGTTATCGTGCTGAAAATGATCCTGTGGAAGCTGTCAAGATGAAAGCTTTTGATGTTCTTGCATCTCTCGGTGAGCATGATGCAACGGGCTGGATGCTGGATCAAATACGGGACAAGAACACTTCGGACAAAATACGTATGCGGATTATTACCGTTCTCATGGAACA
>CAZQEF010000418.1:0-1567 GCA_964592325.1 uncultured Treponema sp.
CTGCGGTTCCGGCAGCCCTGAGTTGGGTCATGGTTTCCCGGTCAAAAAAGCAGGCTTCAATCCGGGGGTTCTCCTTGAGCTCGGTATAGAGTTTCTTGAACGAACCGGTGTGAAAGACCAGACCGTCCTCGTCGGCCGTATACAGGAACATGCCCCGGGTTCTGGGCTGTCCCTCCGCGTCCACCGTGGCAAGATGGAAATTGGGAAATTGCTTCATAAAGGCAATACACTCTTTCTTGTTCATCGCGCCCTCCTTTAGGTTGGTTTGCATACTAACTATCTTGTTCGATATTGTCAACACAAAAAAACCGATGCCGCTATTCTTCTACAGCATCCCCGGAGGGGAACACGATCTTTTCCAGATACTCCCGGATAATTTTTTCGTTATCCACATTTCCGGCCAGGGCGTTGTAGTCGTCGCCTACCCTCCGGTCCACTTCGCCGAGTTTGCCGGCAAGCTTTTTTCCTTCCGGGGTCAGCGCGATACGGCTCCGCCGCGCATCGCCTTCATCCTGCTCCTGCACCAGAAGCCCTGCACGTTCAAGCTTTCTGACCATGGCGTTCACGTTGGTCTTGTCGAGATGAAGAATGCGTGCAAGGTTCACCTGACAGGTTGGTCCGGTTTTACCCAGAAAAAAGATAAGCCCTGCCTGAGACGCGGTAATTCCGTACGGCGCGACTTCCCGCTGATACCGGCGCGTCACCTCCCGCGCGGCCTTGGTTATAAGATTGCTGAGTGAAAGATGGAACGTCATGGTATCAGAGTAGCGGATAGGGACAGGTGAATCAAGAGAGTATTCCTGCAGCAATCCATTGCCCGTTCTTCATCCTGTTATTCTCTTTGATTTTCCGGGATCCCCGGTATATACTGGTGCCTGACAATCCACTTCATTTTCGATGCAAAGGACAACACAATGGAACATGATGTTTTTTCAAGGACAAAAACAGCAGATCAGGAGATTTCTCCCTCACAGTACAATCTGATAATCGGGCTCACCGTGTTCTGGGGATTTTTGGTCAACTATGCAATAGTCAAATACATCAGTCCGGCAATGGTACGGTCAATTGATTTCCGTATTTTTTTGATCGGCTACTTTGTGTTGTGTTTTCTTGGAATATACATCTTCAAAAAATCAACGAACCCGCTCATCAGTTTTATCGGATACAATCTGGTTGTCATTCCGTTCGGGTTCGTTTTGAACATCATTATCTCGCAATACGATCCGATGCTTGTTCTTGACGCCATTCAGATTACCGGAGTCGTTACGCTGGCCATGATCGTTCTGGGCACCATCTACCCGGCCTTTTTTGCGTCGATAATCCGCCCCATTACCATCATTCTCATTATTACCATTATTGTTGAACTGGTCCTGGTCCTGTTTTTTCACCGAACCCTCGAAATCATTGACTGGATTGTTGCCATAGTCTTCTGCGGATACATCGGTTATGACTGGGGCCGTGCAAACCGGATACCCAAAACGGTGGATAATGCCGTAGACAGCGCCGCGTCAATTTACATGGACATCATCAACCTCTTTGTGCGCATCCTGAGAATCATGGGAAGAAG
>CAZQEF010000419.1:0-1564 GCA_964592325.1 uncultured Treponema sp.
CTGTTTGCGTTCCAGGAAAGGCGTGTTCCATGACTGCTCCTTTTCGGTACGCCTGACCGGGAAACGAACAAATCCGTTCTGGTCAGTTACGATTTTTAGTTCTTGTTATGTTCTGTCGGTTTGAATGCAACCAATTCGCGACAGATACGCTTCAAGTTTTTCTGCTGTTGTCCGGCTGATTGCATGTTCCATCCTGCAGGCGTCTTTTTCCGCTGTTTTTTCGTCAACTCCAAGAATTCTGGTAAGAAACAGCTTCAGGGAATTATGCCTTGCCCGTACGGCGCGTGCTTTACGCAGGCCTTCATCCGTGAGGCGGATATTCCCGTAATGTTCGTGTTCCACAAGTCCGGATTCACGCAATACGCCCAGCGACTTGTTTACACTTGCACGGGAAACGCCCAGCGTACGTGCTATGTCAACAGAACGGGCGTAACCGGTATCCTGTGAAAAATCCAGTATGGTTTCGAGATAATCCTGCTTGGAAGCACTTAAAGAATCCGGCATACACCGGTAACTATACTGCAAACTATTTGACTAGACAACAGAATTCTTGTATTGTCAAAGTAATTTGAGGTTAACAAATGAGTCTTGATCAAATTCGGCCTGGCGAAAAGGCCACAATTGCTGCTGTTGGCGGAAACGGCTCTCTCCGTCGCCGTCTTCTTGACATGGGGCTGACACCCGGAACGCAGGTTTTTGTCCGTAAAGTGGCACCCTTTGGAGATCCTCTTGAACTGACGCTTCGTGGATACGAGTTGACATTGCGAACAGAGGATGCGAAAAAAATCAAGGTTCATAAAGCGGTCTCCTGATGATACGAATAGCCCTTGCCGGAAATCAGAATTGCGGAAAAACCACACTTTTCAATCAGTTGACCGGAAGCAACCAGCATGTGGGGAATTTTCCCGGTGTCACTGTTGAACAGAAGAAAGGATTCCTTCGGGGTTCTTCAGATATCGCAGTCGTGGATCTACCCGGTATTTATTCACTGTCCCCATATACTTCCGAAGAAGTAATTGCCCGGGATTATCTGGTACACCAGCGGCCTGATGTTATCGTAAACATTGTTGATGCAACGAATATTGAACGGAACCTGTATTTGACCCTCCAGCTGCTCCCCCTGGGGATTCCCCTGGTCATAGCACTGAACATGATGGACGAAATCCGTACAAACGGGGGAGTAATAGACATTCCGGCACTCGAAAAAGAGCTGGGTGTTTTTGTTGTTCCCATCGTGGCCAATAGAAACGAGGGCATTCCCGAGCTTCTCGAACGGATACACGACGCTGCCGGAACCTGCTCCTCTGAAAGAGCCTGCTCACGACGAATCGATTTTTGCTCCGGACCTGTCCACAAGGCGCTGCATGCCACCACTCACCTGGTTGAGGTTCCTGCCCGTGAGGCAGGATATGAGCCGCGATTTGCTGCGACAAAACTTATAGAAGGAGATCCGCTTCTTGAAACCGATCTGAAACTGTCCCCGGCGGACCGGGACATCATAAAAAGGATTGTTCGGGAAATGGAAACGGAGCTGGGAACAGACCGTGAGGCGGCCATCGCGGAT
>CAZQEF010000420.1:0-1560 GCA_964592325.1 uncultured Treponema sp.
GAGTGCTTTTTTCCCGGAGAGATCCGGATCGTTCATGAGGCGTTGCAGAATGGTTACAAGATATGCAGCGGTTTTTCCGGTTCCCGTCTGGGACTGCACATAGAGATCGGAGCCTTCAAGGGCGTTTTCGAGTACCTGTTGCTGAACAGGCATGCAGGTAATGTATCCTGCCTTGACGAGTCCTTCCTGGAGCCCGTCGTGTAATGGAAATTCGGTAAAATTCATTTGATGGAGAATATATCACAAATTGCCGGTCATGAATAGCGCATGAGTTCTCTCAGGATTCACGGCGGACGAGGTATCCGGTATATCCTGCCGAATCCAGGCGTTTCCTTGTAGCGGCAAGCGTGCTTTCATCAATTCCGGGGAGAACGACTCTGGTCATGTTTCCCGCTTTTTCAAAGGCAGGACTGAAGCCCTGCTCCCGCAGGGTACGGACAAGGCGGGTTGCGTTGGCTTCATGCGAAAATGACGCGAGCTGGATACGCCAGGTTTGTGCCCTTGCTGTCGAGGGTGTCTGTTTTGTCTGAGTTGTTGCCTCTTTTCCGTCGGCTGGTCCGGCCGATTTCAGCAGAATGGTTCCTTCCTGTCCGGAAGGACCCGATATCTTTCTGATCGATACACGGGCAACGCCTGCGGAAATCATGTCAAGCTTTTCGGCAGCTCCCCGTGAAAGGTCTATCTCCCGGTTTGGTACAAATGGTCCACGGTCATTTACCCGTACGGTAACCCGCTTGCCGTTGGAAAGATTGGTTACTTCCAGTATGGTTCCGAACGGGAGTGTTTTATGCGCTGCGGTTAATGCGTTCATGTCAAAAAGTTCGCCGCTTGCGGTAGGACGTCCGTGGAAATCTTCGGCATAGAAAGAAGCCAGCGCTTCCAGTTTGAGTATTTCCGCTTCACCGGCACGCAGAGGGGCGGCAGTAATCATACAAAATGCCAAAAAGGCGCATATACACAATGGTTTTCTCATACTATCTCCCGTAAGCGGCAATATCGCTTCCAATTTCTATTTTCGGATACGTTACTCTGTCCCTTGATTGTTCTTTTGGCGGGTTTGGGTTACAGTTTCTACATGAAATATCTGGAATCAGAAAGAAATCCGCAATCTTCCGACCTTATTGTGCTCATTCATGGTCTTGAAGCGAGCAAGGCCGACTGGATAACACCCGGAGGATTCACTTCCGGCGGTGATTTGACCTCCCTTCTTGATGAAGCCGGAATACCCTGGATGGCAGCGGATCTCTACGGTCACGGAGACTGGCAGGCGGTCGAGTCCGACTTTGATCCTGCCAACATAAGTGACGAATTGTGGGACAGCTTCGTTTCACGCTCCATAGAAACCATTTTTGAGATGATTTCTCCCCGCCTTGCCGAGAAACGGAAATTGTCCATTCAGCTCGTATCCTGTTCACTCGGCTGTGCCGTGTTGACATCGCTTTTGGATTCATATCCCGGTCTCCCCGTTTCAGCTGTACACATGGCGTCTCCCGTACCCCAGGAATCGATGGACGATGAGTATTCCCTTCACAACAATGCCGGGGCATTCAAAAAAAAGAA
>CAZQEF010000421.1:0-1527 GCA_964592325.1 uncultured Treponema sp.
CCACCCGGCCTGCAGGCGTTCTTCCGCAGAAATGGTGATTGTTATCCCGTGTGCAAGGAATTCGCGGGTTTGCCTGAAAATAAACGGGTTGCCAATAGCGCCGCGGGCAAACATGATACCGTTACAGCCGGTTGTTTCAAGCACGTTTTTTGCGTCTTGCGGAGAAAAAAGGTCTCCGGAGGCAAAAACGGGAACCGCGGGATTCTCTTTCTCAACCAGTGAGACGAGTTCTCCTACAAGTGCCTGGTTGGCATGGCCTTCATAGCCCTGGGCGCGTGTCCGGGGGTGGAGCGTTAGTGCCGACGCTCCCGCGGAAAGAGCGGCCTGTGCCGCCTGTTTCCACGTGAGCTGGGTGTCGTCCCAACCGGAACGAATTTTAACCGTTACGGGGATTGGCGCAACGGCACGTACAACAGCTGCTGTTATGGCATAAAGACGTTCGGGATCCCGTGTAAGGGATGAACCCGCGCCCGTTTTTATTATTTTGGGCACAGGGCATCCGGCATTAATGTCTATGCAGTCGGCTTTTCCTTCGCGGACGGCGATCTGTGCCGCCGCGGCCATGCGTTCGGGGTCGCCACCGAACAGCTGTACGGCAAAAAACTGCTCGTTATCGGCTCGTTGCATGAGAATCCGTGTTTTATCCGAGTTTCTGGTGAGAGCTTCGGAAGAGACCATTTCCGTGTAGGTGAAATTTGCGCCGCACGAGACGCAGAGCGACCGGAAGGCACGGTCGCTGTATCCGGCAACCGGTGCAAGAAACAGGTTGCCGGACAGTTTGAGCGGTCCGATTGCTACCGGATGATAGAGCGCTCCGGGCTTTTGTCCGGTTTGTGGCATCGAGTTCTCATTCCGGAAGGCGAAACAGTGTGCAGCTGTTTTTCCAGAGTTGAGCGGCCAGTTCTTCAAGATCCATTTCGAGCATTTCCGCGAGGAATTTTACCGTAGATGGCGTATAAGCCGGCATGTTCCGTTTTCCCCGGTATTCTGCGGGTACCATGAAGGGGCTTTCCGATTCAACAAGAATGCGGTCGATGGGCAGCGTCAGTACGGTTTCATGCAGATTACGTGCATTCCGGTAGGTCAGATTGCCTGCGAATGAAAAATACAGATTCAGATCAAGCGCAATACGCGCATATTCCGCGTCTTCCGAATAACAATGGAGAACCCCGCCTGCGGGAGGAAGGCGTTCCGCAAGGATGTCCAGAACATCCTTGCCGGCATCGCGGTTATGGATGATGACCGGAACATCTGCCTTGTTTGCAAGTTCAAGCTGGGTGATGAAAAGTTCTATCTGTGATCGCTTGTCACCGAATTTTCGGAAATAATCGAGGCCAATCTCTCCGAGTGCGACAACATTGGGCTGTTTGAGGCCTTCCTCGATGGTATGAATCCAGTCCCTGCCGGGATTGGTGACTTCCGACGGGGAAACACCAACGGCATGGTATACCGATGATGCGGATTTGAGGGTGGGATAGACCGTGTTAAAATCATGCAAACTGTTGCAGATGCTTATGATGCGGGTTA
>CAZQEF010000422.1:0-1520 GCA_964592325.1 uncultured Treponema sp.
AAACCACTTCTTGATCTTGGAGCAATAAAAGAACGCCAATACCTGCTTCCGGTAAGTTTTAATCTGCCATCAGTACTGTTTGCGCCGGAATACTCCTCGATGATGGAAAATGACTACTCTATTTCTCTTGAAACGATTCAGTCCCTTTCACGCAATTATAATATACAGGAAGACGGTCAGTACTCACGGATGGCCTTTTCCCCGCGATGGAACCGAGATTTTCTTTTTCTCGCGACGCAAATGCTCGGGTGCCGATTCGAAGAAGGATCTCACCATCTTACGTGGAGCGAGAAACACCTTCCGACCAGTATTGAGTACTTGCGAAACTGGTCGCGCTCCATCAACACAAACACCCGGGCAGAAGATGATTTCCAGTTCAAGTACCTGTATGATCCCCCATACCGCCTGGTCACTTCCGGGAAAAGTCTCTTTTCCTATATATCGAGCGATGATCTTCTCAGAATGCCTCCGGATAAACTCCACAATATTGATTTCCGCTGGCTTATGAATGAAAATGCCATACCCGTCCGCGATGATATTGTGTATATGGGTATTTGCCGAAAAGCGCGGAATCTCCCGGCTGTTGAGGCTTTTTTGGTCTGGTTCTTTTCAGAAGAGACCCAGCGTGAGCTGCTGGAGAGAAGCCGGGACATGGGTATTTTTGACCAATCGTTTGGTATTTCCGGGGGATTTTCTTCGCTCAGGGAGGTTAATGAACGCGCATTTCCGCTTTTTTACCCTATTCTCTTCGGGCATTTGCCCCCTACCGACGCGCTTTCTGTGCCCCGTATTCTCCCCAATGACTGGAACAAGGTAAAAGAGGAAGTTGTTCTTCCTTTTCTCGAAACGGCGGTAACTGCAGAACCGGCAATTGAAGATCCAAACAGAGTTCTTCAGGAGCGCCTTGCGGCATGGGCCAAGAAACGTTAGCATTTGATACTGTTTTCATAAAAAAATCTGGTTTTTCGCATAATATTACATGAAATTACGTCCGATAATATAGGTGGAGGACGTATCATGGTTTCCAACATTGGTCCGCTGAGGACCCTTTCGTACAGCATGATTTCCACCGTCTCATCAACCGGGAAGCAGTATATTCCGGTTAAACCAAGTCAATATGTTTATTCACAATTCAAGCATATCTCCGGATTTCCGGCACAGAGTGGGCAACAGGGTATATCTGTTGACCGTTTGGTGATTCTTAACACACTCATTGATCAACTCGTCAATATGAAGCAAAAAAACGCGGAATCTGCGCACGCGGACACATCTGGCATGAGCAATGATCAGATTGATGCCCTTATCCAGCACTATCAGGGTCAGGTCCGGGCGGCAACCACAGCAGCTGAAGCAATGGACTACAAACCCGTCATGCCGCAAACCGGTATGGTAGTCAATCTTGTAGCATAAATACACTTTTTTTGTAAACCAAGCTTTACATATATTGCACTTTTCACACAAATCAGCTATGTTTCACTTGAATGAGAAGGAACAGTTCTCCGTACGGAACCTGTCCTTCC
>CAZQEF010000423.1:0-1509 GCA_964592325.1 uncultured Treponema sp.
TTCATTAAGAATCCTTCTGTCATGCTGGCATGTTTAACCAGTGTAGCACGGCAATTCATGTTTTTCATACGTTTTCCTTTTTTGTGCTACTCGATAATTTATCGGCATCTGATGGAAAAACTTGATCATGGGGCAGCGGTGTTACCTCAACGGTATTACCGCTCCGGAGGTAGTAAATCCAGGTTTTTACCGGCTTTTTAAGGATGTCGGCCATCGCGTTTCGGTAAATGGCAAGCTGAATCCGGTGGTTGTCCGGGTTTTCTGTTGAATCGGTCTTGTAATCCACAATATGGACGGTTCCGGCGTCCTCAAATACAAGATCTGCCTGTCCGGTAATGGTCAGGAGTTTTCCGTTATACCGCTGTCTGGTTATAAATGAATACTCCGCCGCGCGCCAGGCTGCTTTTTGAGCCATGACTCCAAGGTTTGATGCAAAAAAGCGGTCTGCCATGGCTTCTGCGGCGGCGGCAACTCCTGCAGGAATTGCCGCGGGAATACCGGTAAAGCGCGCTTCGATGGTGTGGTGGGCGATAGTACCAAATTCTGTTGCCGATAATGACTCCTTTTCCAGCAGCCGGTCAAGATCATTCTTTTTACGGTCCGATACCGTCCGGGTACTGTCCGTCACTTGCGTGCCGTCCGTCACTTGCGTGCCGTCCGTCACTTGCGTGCCGGGCACCGGATCGTGCAACGCGGTAGCCGGGAAGCGGCTCCTTTCCGGACGGGGGTGGCGGGATATGGGGAGGGAATCAAATTTTGCAAAATCCTGCGCGGATGTGCCGGTTTTGCCGGTCGTGTGCAATTCAGGATCGTTTGCCGTATCGGATTCTGTCCCAATTACGGTAACATCGAGACCGTCAACAGAACCGTTGGATAATGCCGGCAGGAGGAGGTCAAAGAAGGATCTGTATGTACGGGTATCCCTCTTTTTATCATCTTCATGCGATTCAATATCTGCCAGCAGTGAATATATTCCTTCCGGCGTTGACATATCGCAGTCCGGGTCGAGTTCTTTCCTGATTTTACCGGAAATGAACAGTGCGGTTTTCGCCCTGGTCATGGCAACATAGAGCAGCCGGCGGAGTTCTGCCTCTTTCTTTTTGCGTTCCTCTTCCTTGTCGCGTTCAAAAAACCAGTTGCTTGCCGCTTCCGGGCAGTCCTCGGGCGGCACGGTATTGAAAGATAGACCCGACTCGGGTGAATAATATACCGGTTCGTTTGCTTTGCCGCTTTTCCCCACATTTGACGCATCCACAAGGAATACCACCGGAAATTCCAGTCCCTTGCTTTTATGAATCGTCATCAGGCGGACACCGCCGGTCCGTTCAACCGGGATATCGAGCCCTTCTATTTTTTCTCCGGATTCCATAAGATCGGCAACGGTGTCAAGAAATACCGCGATGGGTTCATTACGTTCATCAGCCTGCCGCGCGAGCTCGAAGAAGTAATCATAAAGTTCGGTAAACTGGGATATTGAGGGGTTTGTGATGAGGGAGTAACGGTAGCCCT
>CAZQEF010000424.1:0-1508 GCA_964592325.1 uncultured Treponema sp.
CCGAAACGCAGTTTGTTCATGAGCAGAGACGGAACGAGCCTGAGAAGGCGGAAAAACATCTGGCGTTCGGTATATTGATTGAGGCCGTTGTTGTACCGGAGAGAACCGGAAACGCCGGCAAAGAGCAATTTTCCCTCACGGTGCGTTTTGAATCCGATGTAGGTTGTTCCGTGGCAGGCTTCCGGAGGAAGCGGCTTGAGCGGGGCATGATATCCGGGGGACATACCTGCGGCTCCCCGGTGGTACAGGCGGAATTCTTCAAGATTGTGATTGCCGAATACAAAAAGCAGGGGCTTGTTCAGGGACGATACAATGAAATCAAGATATTCCATGGGGAGGTCGCCGGCACAAATCACCAGTTCACAGTCTTTATAACGTTCCCGTATGTTCGGACTGTAAATCAACGGGTCAATCTGATCGGAAACACACAGGATCTTCATGGCGGGATCTATTGCTGCCCAAAAGGATCCGTGGATGCAAGCATATGTTCCAGTTTCTCGCGGCCAATAAGTTCGAGCGGTCGGCTTTCGGCGAATTCAAGCGCCGAGCGGGTAAAACCGGAGCTGGTTATGACTATGCCACGTATGATCGACTGTTTTTTCATTTCTTCCTGAAGTGCCCGGAGGAAAGAATCTTCTATGAGGTTAGGATCACGGTAAAAAAGGATGAGCCGCGGCATTTTTCGTACATTCCGCCATTTTTCGGCATCATTCTCGACAGCAACCAGTGCGCAGCCGTATTTTGTTTCGCGTATGTCACGGACAGAGAGTTCGAGTCCGGTGTTGGTAACGGCCCTGCAGATGGTGAAAAAATCTTCCTTGCCGGCGGTTAGATACTCTTTTATGGAATCATTTGACCGGAGTTCCTGATACTGGGACAGTTTTTCCCCGACATCCCGGAAACTCCGTTTTTGATTGAATATCTGTTCCCACTGGTGAATGGCGCTGTCTATGTCGCGGAGTTTTTCATAACATGATGCAAGAAAGTAGCGGGCATGGAGTGTGTCGTTCGAGGATTCATCGGTGGACACCTTGATGGCGCGTTCAAACTCGATAATGGCCTTTTCAGTGCTGTTTGCTTCAAGGTAGCAGCATCCGCGTTCTATGAGCGCCTTTTGCTTGAGTTCGCCGTCACGCAGCACTTTCTCAAAGGCTGCGAGGGCATTTGCGTAGTCATGATTGTCCCGGAGAATTTTTCCCTGGTAGAACTGGGCTTTGGTATTCTTGGGATCAAGACGCAATGCGATGGCGATTTCATGTTTCGCATCGGTCATTTGTTTGTTTCTGAAAAGGAGCAGCCCGAGCGACGCGTGAGCCGCGGCATGGTTTGGATCGGTTTCAACTGCCTTTCTGTAATTGGAAAGAGCCTGTTCGCTGTTGTTGCGTTGTTCGAACAGTGTTCCTGCGCTATAATAGTGTTCAGCCTGGAAGGGTTCGAGCTTGATGAGGAGCAAGGTTTCCTTGAGCGCTTCTTCCGGCTGATTGTATTTGAGAAAGAGTTTGGCAAGG
>CAZQEF010000425.1:0-1503 GCA_964592325.1 uncultured Treponema sp.
CCGCACACTTCAGGGCTTTCCCGGGATCATAGACAACCTGTTCATTGTCTGCGGTGTGCATTTTTGCATGATAACAGTATCCGGTCTTTCGTCGTCCCAGATCAACATCGAAGAGCGGATCGAGCAGCGGTGCGTCATATTCAAATCCGATATCCCGTTCAACATCAAGATATGATCCGTTCCCGGTAATGCCATCAGGGCTGGCAATACCCGAACAGACCAGCGTGTCGCGCGCAAATACCGAAAACCCGTTCTCACAAACCGCAGATGAAAAAATACCGCTCTTGGGAGGCGGGTCCGCAAAAAGCAGTCCATGCGCATCCACAATGGTATAGGCGAAACCATAGGACTTGAGTACTTTCTCGAGCCCGTCTTTCCAGGCAAGAGCCGGGAGATAGAATCCGGCGGGAACAGCAGTAAAGTGCTTCCTGTATACGATGAAACCGGTTTCAATCTGGGCATTGATCGCTTCGGGGATATCCATATACAGCGGAAGATAACAGGGAGTTGCCGTTGTTGCCAGAATTTCCAGATATCCATGTGTGGCAAAATAATCAAACTTCTTCAGGATGTTCTTTTCGTATATGTCAACGTACTCATGCCGGTTGATTTTCTGGTTTTCAAGCTGATGGCGTATTACCGCGGCCAGATGAGAATTATCCGAATTCCGCTCAAGCTCACGCAAACCGAATTCTATTGATCTGTCCAGAAACTCACAGTATCGCTTTTGAAGCAGCGGATCAGCCAGCATTTCACATAACAGGGGTGAAAATGCAACCGTCAGCTTGAAAGGAACACCGCCCGTTTCAAGGGTCGTACAGGCTCTCAACAGTGGAAGATAGGTCTCGGAGATAGCCGAGAAAAGCTGGGACTCCTCCATTCTCCCCGGTTCATCAAGATGGCGGACAAAGGGCAACTGCGCGTCGAGAACAAAAACCAGTGATGTATCGTGCATACGTGATAACCCCAAAATCAGTCGAAGGACTGGCGGTGATTCTGGAAATGCGTATTGCGCAATTCCGAAAGACCGGACAAATCCAGCAGCGGCGGATTGCGCCGACGGGAGCTGTCCTTTATACCGATGGTATTACCGGGCCGTATTCCTTTGAGTCCGGACGCAGCCAGAAGGCGATGCTGTTCTCCGGAGTTCCGGCAGTACAGATCAACACGGCACAGATTACGGTAATCCGAAAGATGAATATACCACTTGCGGTCCTCTATTCCCACATCAATGTCAAAAAAATCCAGACATTTGGACGAATCTTCCCGTGAAAAAGTATTTACCCGCAGATAAAAACTTTCAAATAACGGATTGCCGATGTATGAAGAAAACTGTCCCGCATGAAAGTCCCAGTAGACAAAGATCCAGGCCGGATCCCGTATCATCGCGGTTATGCGTGTTTCATTATACGAATCAGGAAGCCCCTCTTCGGGCTCAGGCATTTCAGCGTCAGCCAGAACGGAAGAACGGGAAGAAAATCGTTCGTTTTCTTCAGCCATTTC